>DXZF01000062.1 GCA_019415425.1 Bacillota bacterium
CATATGGGCAACGCCGTCCGCCGGCACATCGTACAGGGTTTGCTGCACCTCATACGTCGCGCCCAGCGGCGTAAGTTGCGCCTGCGGCGCGCTGCCCAGCAGGCACAATCCCGCCGCAAGGCACACGGGCGCGGCCAGCCACGCCATCCACTTGACCGGCCGTTTAAAACGCAGAAGATGCCGAACGCGCTCTTTTGTATTGTTTTCGCCAAAGCACATCGGTTGCGCGCTGGCAAAGCGGCGCCTGACCGATTGCGACAGCAGCACCTCGCCATATTCCTGCCGCGCCTGTTCGCCCAGTTCGCGCAGCACGCGCTCGTCGCACGCCCGCTCCAACAGCGCCATCACGTATGCAAACCCCGACCACACCCAGGGGTTGAACCAGTGCACGCTCAGAATCAGGAAGCCGAGCGCCTTGTAGACCACATCGCCGTGGCGAATGTGCGCCCGCTCGTGCCGTTCGATGATCTGCCGTTGCTGCTCTGTCAGCCCAAAGGTCAGGTAGATGCGCGGCCGGAATATCCCGACCACGCACGGCGAGGCAATGCGGTCCGAGAGGTATACGTCCCCCTCCTTGACTGCAAAGCGCAGCTTGCGCCGCAGCAGCAACTGAGCGGTGCAGCCGTACAGCAGCATCCCCGCCACGCCGCACGCCCACACCAGCGCCAGCGTGGGCAGCAACGTCTGCCGCTCCGTGCGGGCCGGCGTGATCGTCCCATCCGCCTGCTCGTAATAGTACGCCGCGTCAAAGCCCAGATCGGTCTTGACCGGCGCGACGCCGGCATCCACAGCGCGTTCAAACGCGCCGGTATCGCCCGGCACGTGCACCGCGACCTGTACGTCGCCCGCATAGTCGTCAAAATCCGTCAAATCCGACACAAACGACTGCACCGGCGCCGGCATGAGCGGCACCGGCAGCGCGATCGGGCAGACCAGCCGTACCGCCACCACGGCCCACAGGGCGAACACGACGCCCCGCGGCGTGCGCAGCTTCCACAACAGCTCGCCCAACAGCACGGCAACGAGGATGGCAAAGCCGCCATACAGGCTCATCTGCATCACATACACGCATATGTCCGCCAGCGTCATTGCGGCCCCCTGCGGCTCTGGTCGATCATGCGCTTGATCTCTTCCGCCTCTTCCTCATCCAGCTTGCGGCCACGCACAAACGCCGCGATGAAGGCCGGCAACGAACCCGAGAAGGTGCGCTCGACAAGCACCTCGCTCTGGTAAGACTGCACGTCCTCCCGCTTGACCAGCGGCGTGACGACGGCCTTTTGGTTCTGTACAAACCCGCGTCCGCACAGCTTTTTGAGCACCGTGTACGTGGTGGACTTCTTCCATCCCAATTTTTCCAGGCACAGTGCCGCCAGTTGCCCGGAGGTGAGCGGCGCGGCTTCCCACACGATCTGCATAAAGCGGTATTCGCTCTCGCACAGTTTGAGATCCTGCATCTTGGCCCCTCCCATTGGGTCTATTTGAATAGACCTCTATAAAGAGTCTATAACAATCGACCCAATCCGTCAACCACCCTTGCCCGCTACGACAAAAGAGGACGCCGGAGACATGTTTCCGGCGTCCTCTCAAATTCCTAAACCATCTTTTCTTTACAGCTTCTGCGTGCGCTGTGCGCCCAGCTGCATCGCCTGCTCGTTGACGGGCAGCAGGTGCTTTCTGCGCTCGCCAAAGCTCTCTTCCAGCGACTTCATCACGCTGTGCATCTCGACCAGGCCGGTCTCGTGCACCACTGCGCCCAGCATCACCATGTTGGCCGTGCGCAGGTTGCCCACTTCTTTGGCCACTTCCGCCGTGGGAACCAGATACGTCTCGATGTCGTCCCGCACCGTTTCGGGATGGATGAGCGAGGCGTTGACAAACATCTTGCCGCCCTTTTGCACGGCGGGCAGGTATTTGTCGTAGCTGGGCTGGTTCATCACAATGCAGATCTCCGGCTGCGTGACGATGGGGCTGCCGATCTCGCTGTCCGAAATGGTCACCGAGCAGCTGGCCGTACCGCCGCGCATCTCGGGGCCGTAGCTGGGCAGCCACGAGACGTTCTTTCCCTCGTCCATGCCGGCATGACACAGGATGTTGCCGATCAAAAGCACGCCCTGGCCGCCAAACCCTGCGACTACAATCCGATGCTCCATCTGGCTCAAACCTCCTTCATCACGCCCAGCGGGTACTGGGGAATCATCTGTTCTTCCACGAACTTGAGCGCCTCAACGGGCGAAAGCCCCCAGTTGGTCGGGCAGGTGGACAGCAGCTCCACCAGCGAAAAGCCCTTCTTTTCGATCTGGCGCGTAAACGCCTTTTTGACTGCCTTGCGCGCCTTGATGACGTTGGCCACGTTGTGCAGCGATACGCGCTCCACATAGCCCGCGCCGTCCAGCGTCGCAATCATTTCAGAGACGCGGATGGGGTGTCCCTGCATCTCCACCTTGCGGCCGTAGGGCGAGGTCGTCGTCTTCTGCCCCAGCAGCGTGGTGGGCGCCATCTGGCCGCCCGTCATGCCGTAGATGGCGTTGTTGATGAAGATGACGGTGATGTTCTCGCCGCGCGCCGCGGCGTTGACGATCTCGCCCGCGCCGATGGCGGCCAGATCGCCGTCTCCCTGATAGGTAAAGACCACGTTATCGGGCAAGGTGCGCTTGATGCCGGTGGCCACGGCCGGTGCGCGGCCGTGCGCGGCCTCCTGCATATCGCAGTTGAAGTAGTTGTATGCAAACACCGCGCAGCCCACCGGCGCCACGCCGATGGTGCGGTCGGCACAATTCAACTCATCCAGCGCCTGCGCCACCAGGCGGTGCGCAATGCCGTGCGTGCAGCCGGGGCAGTAGTGCAGCGGCAGATCTGTCAGTGCCTTGGGTTTTTCAAATACGATGGCCATCTTCACTTCACCGCCTTTTCAATTTCCGCCAGAATCTCTTCCGGCGTGGGCACCATGCCGCCGGTACGGCCGTAGAACGATACCGGGCAGGCCCCGTTTGCCGCCAGGCGCACGTCGTCCACCATCTGGCCCATGCTCATCTCCACGCACAGGATGCGCTCGGCCGTCTGCGCCGCCTTGGCAAACGGCTCAACGGGGAACGGCCACACCGTGAGCGGGCGGATGAGCCCGACGCGGATGCCCTTTTCGCGCGCCATTGCGACCACATTTTTGCAGATGCGCGCGGTGGTGCCGTATGCGGCCAGCACGATCTGCGCGTCCTCCACCTGCAGCGCTTCGTAACGCGGCAACTCCGCCTGAATGCGATCGTATTTTTCCTGCAGGCGGTGGTTGACCTTTTCCATCACGTCCGGCTCGATGTACAGCGAGTTGACCACGTTGCGGCCGGGGTGATTGCGGGTGCCGGTGGTGGCCCACGGCTTCTCCACCGGGGCGGGCTGCTTCGCCTGCAAGGCTTCAAAGTCGACCGGCTCCATGATCTGGCCGATCATGCCGTCGCCCAGCAACATCACCGTCATGCGGTACCGGTCCGCGAGGTCAAACGCCTCCATGGTCATCTGCGCCGCCTCCTGCACGGTCGACGGGGTGAGTACGATCATGCGGTAATCGCCGTGGCCGCCGCCGCGCGTGGCCTGGTAGTAGTCGCTCTGCGCGGGCTGAATGCTGCCCAAACCCGGGCCCCCACGCACCATATTGACCACGACGCACGGAATCTCCGCGCCCGCAATATAGCTCAGGCCCTCCTGCTTGAGGCTCACGCCGGGCGAGGAGGAGCTGGTCATCACGCGCGCGCCCGCGCCTGCGGCGCCGTACACCATGTTGATGGCCGCCACTTCGCTCTCGGCCTGCAAGAACACGCCGCCGATCTGCGGCATCCGGCGCGCCATGTATTCGGGAATCTCGTTTTGCGGCGTAATGGGGTAGCCAAAATAGTGCCGGCAGCCCGCCTGGATGGCGGCCTCGGCAATGGCCTCGTTGCCTTTCATCAATACCTTTGCCATGCTGCTCCCTACCTTTCCACCGTAATCGCACATTCGGGACACATCACGGCGCAGGCCGCACAGCCCGTGCAGGCGCCCTGATCGGTCACCACTGCGGGCGGGTACCCCTTGGGGTTCAAATGCTGTTCATCCAGTTGCAGAATTTGCTTGGGGCACGCGTGGACGCAAAGCCCACACCCCTTGCAAACCCGGGCATCAATCTGCGTACGGGCCATCCGCAACACCTCCACTTCTGCTCACTTGGGCGATTGATATTAACAATGAGTATATAAAATTGTATGCGTTGCTGTCAATGGATTTCATAGCCAATCCGGGTGATTGCAAGGGGCGAGCGGCAGCGGCTTCCCCAAAAGCGCATGCCCCGTGGCCGCCGCCTGTGCCAGTACCTGCGGCGTACCGCAATGGTACAGCACCGGCAGGCCGCACGCCTGTTGCAGCGCGCGCACCAGCGCATCGCCGTGGAGCAGGTGTTCCGCCGTGGTTTCAGCCGCCAGGTTGGCATTGTTGAGGATGCCGGTGATGGGCAATCGCGCCTTGTCTGAAAGCTGCTGCATCATGGAAAGGGCGCCGTCCACCTCGCTGGTAAACGGGCGGTAGGCGTTGCACACAAACCACACGTCCGCCCCGCCCGCGCGCTGGATCAGCGGCAGCAGCGAGCTGACCACCGTCGCCCCCACCGGGTCGCCGCCCAGGTCGAACAGCAACCGTGCCTGCTGGTCGACAAATGCCGCGCGCACGCTGCCGGTCAGCGCCGGCACGTCTACGCCGGTGCCGGCAAATGCGGGGGCAATGATCTCTATGCCCTGCCGCTCCATCGCCTCGCGATGGCCGGAGGCGGTAAAGTATGGGTTGACCACGTCCAGATCCACCAGCTTGACGCGCTCGCCCTGCGCCGCACAGCGCTGCGCCAGCGCCAGCGCGATCTCGGTCTTCCCGCTGCCAAAATTGCCGGTCAATACCGTCAGTCGTTGCATGGCTTCCTCCTTCACATGCACATATACAAAAACGGGGCGGCCCGCAAGCCGCCCCTTGGACATCGTGTTGACAAGGGCATCCTTATGCAGCGGGCGTCTGTTCGGCCTGCTGCAAAGACACCTTGAGCCCGCTCTTGTTGGCGCCGTCGGCAATGAGCGCATAGTCGGCCGCGCTCACCACAAGGCCGTCCGCCCCGATGACCGTCAGCGTATCGCCGGTCTGCACCTTCTGCAGCGCCTCTGCCAGCGCGTCCACACCCTTGACGTTCAGGCGCACCGAAGCGCCGATCTCATAGCCGGGCGCCTGCAGTGCCTGCGTCGAGCGGTCGGTCACATTGCTGGAGATGAGCGTATAGGAGCGCGCGTCTCCTTCGCCAATGACGTACACAAACCAGTTGCGATCCTCCATTACCGGAAACTGTACCGTCAGCGCCTGTACGGCTGCCAGGTCCATCGTTTCGGTGCCCACGCTGTTCTCAATGGGGGCTGTGGAAGGCGCAGGGGTCTGTTCGCTGCCGCCAAACATGTTGGGCCACAGCACCTCCTGGATGCTGAAGAACAACAGGATGGCAATACAGATTCCCAGCTGGATCATGATCTCTTTGCGCGTCAACGGCTGGCGCGCACGGCCGGTATCGGCGCGGTAATCGCGTTGTTTACCCAAGGGTGTTCCTCCTCGTACAATCGGACTGTTTCAAATCATTCCGGTTAGGAATTATACTATATATCCGACTGCTCTGTCAAAGCGGGAGCGAATGCCGTCATGATTTGAAAGGCCGTCCTGATTCCGTCCGCCCCGGCGCTGACGATGCCGCCCGCATAGCCCGCGCCCTCGCCCGCCGGATACAGCCCACCAATGCCCGGCGCCTGCCGATCTTCCCCGCGCAGGATGCGCACGGGGGCGCTGGTGCGCATCTCCACGCCGGTCAGCACCGCGTCCGGCCGGTCAAACCCGCGCAATTTGCGGCCAAACTGCGCGAACGCCCCGGCCAGCCCCTGTGCGACAAACGCCGGCAGCAATGCGTTCAGCTCCGCGCCCGCCACGCCGCGCGGATAGCTGGGCTGCACATCGCCAAAGCCCACCGTCTTGCGGTGCGCAAGGAAATCGTCCAGCCGCTGCGCGGGCGCCACATAGTCGCGCGCATAGTCGTACGCGCGCTTTTCCCACTGCCGTTGGAACGCCACGCCGCTGAGCGCCTCCGCCCCGCAGTCCTCCTGCCGCACCTGCACCACCACGGCGGCATTGGCGTTTTCCCCATCGCGCGCATGTTCGCTCATGCCGTTGACGCACAGGTGCCCGCCCTGCGAGATGGACGGCACCACCATTCCGCCGGGGCACATGCAAAACGTATACACGCCGCGCGTTCCGACCTGCGCCGTCAGCGCGTATTCCGCCGCGCCCAGCGCCGGGTGCCCCGCATACGCCCCGTACTGTACCCGATCGATCATCGCCTGCGGGTGTTCCACGCGCACGCCCACGGCAAACGGCTTGAACGCCAGCTGCGCGCCCAGCCGCTGCATCATCGCGTACACGTCGCGCGCGCTGTGCCCGGTGGCCAGCACCGCCTGCGTGCACGGCAGGTGCACGACCTGCCCGCCACACTGGTAGATCACCTCGTATAGACGCCCATCGCGCACGCCCAGGTCCACCACATGGGCGCCGTTGTGCCAGCTGCCGCCCATCTGCACGATGTGCTGTTTGAGCCGCGCGATCACATCCGTCAGCCGATCGGTACCGATATGCGGCTTTGCCAGATAACCGATTTCCCGCGGCGCACCGTGCGCCATCAGGCCCTGCAGCACCAGGTCCGCAAACCCATCGCGCCCGCGCGCGGTCAATTTGCCATCTGAAAAGGCGCCGGCGCCGCCGTCGCCAAAGAGGACGTTGTTCTCTTCCCGGTGCGGCGCGCCTGCAAAAAACGCCTGCACCTGCTGCCGGCGATTGCGCACGTCCTGCCCGCGTTCCAGCACGATGGGCCGGTATCCGTGTTGCGCCAGCGTCAGCGCACAGAACAGCCCGCACGGACCCGCGCCAATGACCACCGGCCGGTGCGGCATCGGGCGGTCGCCCCGTACAAGCGCGGGCCTTTGCGGCGGCGCTACCGTCTGCACGTTCCCGCGCAACCGCACGCCCTGTTTGACCTGCACGGCCAGCGTGTACGACAGGCGCACCTGCCCCCTGCGCGCATCGATGCTCTGGCGCAGGATCTGCAACCCCGCCACCTGGGCGGCGTCGATTCCCAACGCCCGCGCCGCGGCGCGCGGCAACTCGCTCTTTTGGCAATCCAGGGACTGTGTCACCTGCACGCGTACGCTCTGCAACGCCCATCCTCCTCTTCAAAAAAGGCCGGAGGGCATCCGGCCTTTTGTCTGATTCCGCTTGCGCCCACCTCTACGTTCCGGGGATGAGCTGCACGGTCGGCTCGACCGCGCTGATGTACACCGTCATCCGAATGGGCGTCTGCCCCAACAGCCGCACGCCATCGGGCAGCGACAGCTCGACGTCGTACGTGCGCGAAGCGCTGTCGCCCGACAGGCGCACCAGTTCAATGCCCACGGTCTCCATCGTCTCCAGCACGTCGGCATTGCCGACCAGCTCCACAGTCTGCGGAGTAAAGCTGATCCCGGCCACTGCGTATCCCTCCGCCACGTCTTCCGGGTTCTGCAGGCACAGCTGGACGTCTGTGGAGATGGGCACCGTCTTTTTGCCCAGCACCGTCATCTGCACCGTCAC
>DXZF01000063.1 GCA_019415425.1 Bacillota bacterium
TCTCCGTCGCGGCTCAGGTGTACGTCCAGCTCCACCGCATGGGCATGCATCTGGTCCGCCAGCATAAAGGCCGGCATCGTGTTCTCGGGCGCATAGGCACTGGCTCCGCGGTGCGCCCAGATCAATGGTTTCATTTTCCCGCTCCTCTCTTGGCTTATGGTAGCGCGTGATAGAGAAGGCACAGTACCATTCCCCTATCCACGTCCACTTCCACTTCCTCCTGCGTGACGACATTGCTCACGCCCAGCGTATGCCCCATGGGCAGCGCCGCGTCTGTAAGCGGATACGACGCCCCTGCCAGGCGCGCAATGTGGGTATCCGGCAACAGGGGGATGAGTGAAAACGTCTTGCCCTGCTGGCCGTGCAGCACCAGCGTATCCCGCGTTGCATAGACACTGGCAGGGCCCGTCTCCATTGCGGGCTGTACGCCGTGCTGGCACAGATACATCAGACAGTGCATGTTGCCCAGGCTGTGGTCCATGCGCTGTCCAAAACCTCCGACGAACGCAACCTGCGTTGCGCCCCTTTGCAGCGCGATCTCACAGGCTTCAAACGTATCCGTCATGTCCTTGCGGCAGGGCAACTGCCGGATGTTCAGGTGCTGCTCGCGCAACTGCGCCAGCGTCTGTTGCGAAATGGAGTCCATATCCCCCACCAGCACATCCGGTACGATCCCGTGCAACAGCGCCCGATCAGCCGCGCCATCGCAGCACAGCACCAGCGCCGCATCGGCAACCGCCGCCTGTACGCGATCCTGCGTGGGCCAATCCCCACCCGTCAAAATGGCGATTTTCATCTCTATCCCCGTCTGAGCGCCGCAATGGCCTTGGCCTTGCTCTTGGCGCCGAACACCGCGCTTCCCGCAACCAGCGTATCCGCGCCCTTGGCCACCACGAGCTTGACCGTCTCCAGATTGATGCCCCCGTCCACCTGCACGCGCAGATTGGGCCGGCTGCACATCTGGCGCACCTGTTCGATTTTCTCCAGGCACTCCGGCATAAATGCCTGCCCGCCAAAGCCCGGCTGTACCGTCATCACCAGTACCATGTCCACCTTATCCAGTACCGGCAACAGCGCCAGCACCGGTGTCTGGGGGCAGATGGCTACGCCCGCGCGCATGCCAAACTTGTGGATGAGATCGATGGTGTGCGTCAACTGCGATTCCGTTTCCGCGTGTACCGTGACGATATCGGCCCCGGCGTTTGCAAACGACTCGATGTGGCGGCTGGCTTCATTGACCATCATGTGCACGTCGATCGGGTGCTCGGTATACGGGCGGATCGCGGCCACCGTGCCGTGGCCAAAGGTGATGTTGGGCACAAAGTTGCCGTCCATGACGTCGACATGGATCCAGTCCGCACCGGCGAGTTCAAGCTCTGCCACTTCCCGGCCCAGCAGGGCAAAGTCGGCGGAGAGGATGGATGGACAAACGACAATATCATTCATAGCGGTTCCTCCATTTATGTTGAACTTGTTCCAATAGCGTCACATAGCGCGCATACCGAGATTGCGGGATGGCCCCCGCCTCGACGGCTGCCTTTACCGCACAGCCGGGTTCGTGGTGGTGCACACAGCCCGTAAAGCGGCATTGCCCCAGATAGGGGGCAAACTCCGGCACCAGTTCCATCAGTTGCTGTGGTTCCATCAGCGGCAATTCCATCAGGCTGAAGCCCGGCGTGTCCACAATCATACCGCCGCTTTGCGTGCAGATCAATTCCGCATGGCGCGTGGTGTGCCTGCCACGGCCCGTCTTTTGGCTCAACGCCCCGGTCTGTAACGCTTTTTCCGGCAACAGCATGTTGACCAGACTGGTCTTGCCCACCCCGGATTGCCCGGCAAAACAGCAGATGCGCCCGGAGGCAAGCCGCTGCAACGCTTCCTGCCCCTGTCCCGTCTTGGTACTGACGCACAGCGGCGTAAAGGACGCATAATCGTGCAAAAACGCCTCTCTCTGCTGCGCTTGGATGAGCTCACACTTGTTGAGCACCGCCACAACCCGGATATCGTTTGCCATGGCGTTGGCACACAGCTTATCCAATAGCAGATAGTCGGGCGGCGGATTCTGTGCGCTGATCACGGCAAAGAGCAGATCTACATTGGCCACTTTGGGCCGCAGCAGCAGATTGCGTCGCGGCAGCAGCTCTCCCATGGCGCCATCCACGCCCGGCTCGGGCGGTACAAAGCGCACGATATCCCCGGGCCACGGCGTCTGCTCCTGCGCGCGAAACTTTCCGCGCGCCTTGAGCACACATTGCTTGTCCTTGTCGTACAGGACGGTATAGTAACCGCCCACGCCCTTTAAGATCACGCCCTGCTTCATGGAATCATCATCGCCGAAGAGGGCAGTGTATCCGAAAGCGGTCTGGCGCCCTCACGGGTGACGTATATGTCTACGTCATCCCCTTTGGGCACCGAGGCATCCTGCGTCGGCTGTTGGCGCACGACGATGCCGTCCGCCCTGTCCGGCACCGATACCTCGATGATATTGCCCAGCTTTAACCCGGCCGCGTCCAGCGCTTCAATCGCCTGTTCGACCGTCCTGCCGGTGAGGTCGGGCACGAGAATCTGCTCCGGTCCGGTACTGACCACAATGCGCACGTTGGTCCTCTCCCGAACGAGCGTCCCAGGCTCCTCACTCTGTGAGATGACATGATCCTCCGGCACGGTGTCGCTGCTGGCATAGGTAATGGTGACCTGCAGCTGTGCCTCGATGAGCTCATTCTGTGCGGCGGCAGAGTTGAGATTGCGCACCTCGGGCACGGCGATCAGATCGCCGCTGCTGTTGCTGAGCATTGCCTGCCCCATGAAAAACAACGTGAGCAGGATGCAAAAGACCGTTGTGATCAAAATGGCGATATGGGCAATATTCTTTTTGGGCGAACGGTCGTGCCTTTGCTCTGCGTGCTCCTCTTTCTTTTCCGCTTCTTCCCGAAAGACCGGACGCTGCCCGTCTTCGGGCAGGTCGGCAAAATGGCCGTCCGGCAGCAACAGGCTGCGATGTAGATCCTCGGCAAAGGCGCTCGGGCTCTCGTAGCGCAGCGCGGCATCCTTGGCGCACGCCTTGAGGATACAGGCGCTGAGGCTGTAAGGGATCTCGGGGTCCACTTCGCAGGCGGGCACCATCGGCTCCTGTATATGCTTGAGGGCCACCGAAACGGTGGTATCGGCATCAAAGGGCAATTGGCCCGTGAGCATCTCATACAGCGTGATGCCCAGGGAATAGATGTCGGTCTTTTCATCGATTTCCTTGCCCTGGGCCTGTTCCGGGGCAATGTAGTGTACCGAGCCCAGCACATTTTCGCCCGAGAGCGTGACGGTAGCGCTGCCGGCCACCTTGGCGATGCCAAAGTCGGTCATTTTGACCTTGCCCTCTTTGGTGATCATCACATTGTGCGGTTTGATATCGCGGTGAATCACCCCATCATCGTGTGCGGTTTGCAGACCCGCGCACAGATCGATCATGATCTGCACGGCCTCCTTGACCGGCAGTTTGCCCTTTTGCTGCAAGTACTCCTTGAGCGTAGGCCCCTCCACCAATTCCATGACGATATAGTGGATATCCCCATCGCACCCCACGTTGTACACCTGGACGATATTGGGATGATAGATCTTCATCATCGCATACGCTTCGCGCTGGAAGCGGCGCAAAAACTCGCTGTCTTTCACGTACTGCTCGCGCAGCACCTTCATGGCTACCTTTTGCTGCGACTTGAGATCGACCGCCCGGTAGATGATCGCCATACCGCCCTGGCCGATCTCGGCTTCAATCTGGTATCGGCCTGAAATCACGCGTCCTATCAAGCCGATTCACCCCCTTGATGCTCCCCGACACATACGCTGATGTTGTCGCTTCCGCCCCGGGACAGCGCCAGCTCCACCAGCAAGTCGCACAATTGCTGTGGGGTGTTTTGTTCTTTCATATATTGTTCGATTTCTTCGTCGGTGACATGGTTGGTCAGCCCGTCCGAGCAGATCAGAAAGCGATCGCCCTTGTGCCACGGCTGTTCAAAGATATCCGGCGCCTGTGCGCGCTGCGTGCCCAGCGCGCGCGTAATGATGTTGCGCTGCGGATGAATGGCCGCCTCCTGTTCGGTCAGGATACCGCTCTGTACCAGCTCCTGCACCAGCGTATGGTCACGCGTGATGCGTTGCAGGCAGCCATCGGTCAACAGATAGGCGCGCGAATCGCCCATGTGCGCCACATAGATGCAATCGGGCAGGCACAGGGCCGCGGTGAGCGTGGTGCCCATGCCCGAAAACTTTTCACCCTGCCTGGCGAGATAGTAGATCTTGTCGTTGGTAATGGCGACGCTTTCACTCAGGAATTTGACGGGCTCCGTCTGTGCCCGCTCTTCTGCTCCGGGTTGCTGTAACAGGTTGAGCAGCGATTTGATGGCCATGGCACTGGCCACCTCGCCGGCATTGTGGCCGCCCATGCCGTCGGCCACCGCCATCAGAAAGGCAGGGCCCTTGTACTTGTGCGGCGCGGGCACATAGACGCTGTCTTCGTTGAGTTCGCGAATCTTTCCGCGATGCGTGCTGCTTGCAAAAATCATGCGTTCTCCCCCATGGTATCCGTCATTCGGCGCAGGCGCAATTGCCCGCATGCTCCCTGTACGTCGCTTCCCAACGTGCGGCGCACCGTGACGGATGCGCCCATCTCATTTAAGATTGTATAAAACCGCTCCACTGCCTTGGGCGAGGGCGTCTGAAGGCCTTGCAGGTCGCCGTTGAGCGGAATCAGGTTGATGTGTTTGCGCATGTGCGCCGTCAGGCGCGCCAGTTTGCGCGCTGCCTCGGGCGTATCGTTGATTCCCCGGATCAGGATGTATTCAAACACTACGCGGCGCGCCGTGGCCCGTTCATAGCGTCTGGCAGCGGCCACCACTTCATCCACTGTGTACTTGCGCGCGATGGGCATGATCTGTCTGCGCGTCTCGTCGTCGCTGGCGTGCAGCGAGATGCACAGCGTGATGGGCAGCCCTTCCGCAGCCAGGCGGTCGATCTGTGGCACCAGTCCGCAGGTGGACAGCGAGACGTTTCGCAAAGAGAGGTTCAACCCCTTCTCCTGAGAAGCCAAGCGCAAAAACTTCACGACGTGGTCGTAGTTGTCCAGTGGCTCTCCGCAGCCCATGAGCACGAAGTGGTTGAACGGACGTTCCCCGCCGTGGTATCGGATGACGGCGTACAGCTGGCCCAGCATCTCCCCGGCCGTGAGGTTGCGCACAAGGCCTTTGACGCCACTGGCGCAAAACGCACAGCCCATCCGGCATCCCGCCTGGGTAGAGACGCACAGAGAGCCGCCGTAGCGATACTGCATCAAAACCCCCTCTACGGCATGGCCATCTTCGCACACGTACAGGTATTTTTCGCTTCCGTCCCTGGCCGTATGGCATTCTGCGATGCGCACGCCGCCCGTGCCCATCTGGGCAAGCGTTTGGCGCAGCGACTGCGGGAGGTTGGTCATCTCCTCGATGGCAGCGCCTTTGGTGCACCACTGTACGACCTGTTGGGCGCGAAAGGGCTTTTGACCGATCGACTGCAGATAGTCCGACAATTCGTCGTACGAGAGATCGTAGAGTTTCATCGTCTCACCAGCTTTGCCATAAAAAATGCATCGGTGCCATTCACCTGTGGCCACAGTTGCAGCATGCCGTTGTGCACCTGGGAACAGAGCGCGTCAGGCAACGTCAGCGGGGCCAGCGCAAAGGTGGGATGCGCCTGCAAAAACGCCTGCACAATCTCTACATTTTCTGCCCTTAAGAACGTGCAGGTGCAGTACAGGAGCACGCCGCCCGGGCGCACGAGTTGGCCTGCCTGCGCGAGGATTTGCGCCTGCACCCGGGAGAGCGCCTCCACATCCTCACGCGTGCGATTGCACTTGACATCCGGCCGATGCAAAGCGGTGCCAAGGCCGCTGCACGGCGCATCCACCAATACGCCGTCCGCTCGATCTTTCCAATGCGGCAACGGCTGCGTGGCATCGTGCACCTGTGCCTCTACATGGGCAAGCCCCAATCGCTTGATCTGCGCCTGTATCAGGGCCACGCGGTGCGGATGGATGTCAAAGGCATGGATACTGCGTTGCCCGGGCGCCTCGGCCAAGGCCATGCTCTTGCCGCCCGGCGCTGCGCAGAGGTCCAGAATATGGCCCTGCACGCCTTCGAGTTGCCGTGCGGCGAGCATGCTCGCCTCGCCCTGCAAGCTGATCTCTCCGCGCCGAAGCATGGGCAGTCCGGCCGGGTTTTCCACCCCATAGGCACGCACGCCATACGGATGGTAGGGCGACGCTTCGCACGCAATCCCGCTTTGCTGCAGCAGTGCCATGGCACTGCTGCGATCGCGCTTTTGCGCATTTACGCGCAAGCTGACATACGGATTGCCACGGTAGCTGCAAAACGCTTCGGCACCTACTTCACCGAGCAGGGAAAGCGCCTCCTCCACCGCCAAATCCGGCCAGCTGTATCGAATGGCCAGCCGCTGGACCGGATCGTCCTGCGGCCACGGAATCTCCTCTTTGCTGCGGGCCAGGTTGCGCAGCACGGCGTTGACGTACTTGGCCTGCGCCCGCTTGTTGCTGCTGCGCGCAAGCTCTACGGAAGCGTTGACCACAACGGCGTCCGGCGCATCGGAAAACAGCATGCGCCCCGCGCCCAGCCGCAGGATATTGCGCACGACATGTCCGCACTTGCGCAAATCTGTGAACTGCGAGAGCGCAAAGTCGATCGCGCGCAGATTCTCCACCGCTGTGCGCGCATAGGCGCTGGCAGCGGCGCGCCCCGGCCCCTGCACGTGCAGTGCCTGCAGGGCCTGTGACAGGGCCTGTCCAAAATACGCCCCCTGCCCCGTAACGCGCTCGAGCGCCATCAGTGCCGCGCGTTCCCCTTCGCGCGCACTCAAACGTCAAACCTCGCCCCTGCGGGCAGCGTGTGGCCACGCAGGAAATCCGCCGCTGGCATCATGCGTTTGCCGGGGATCTGTATTTGCCCCATGCATACGGCTCCCTCGCCGCACGCCACCACCAGACCATGTTGGCTGTCGGCCTGCAGAACCGCGCCGGGGATTCCCTGCCCCTGCGTGGGACGCACGTCCAGAAACTTCCAGATCTGCCCATCCATCTCAGCAAAGGCGCCGGGCCAGGGCGTAACGCCGCAGGCGCGGTGTGAAACCACCTGCGCGGGCAGCGAAAAATCCAGCCGGCCGTCCTCTTTTTGCAGCATGGGGTGGCGAGACACCCGTGCAGGGTCCTGGGGAATGCGCGGGGCGGTTCCCGCCTGCAGCGCAGCGAGCGCCCGTACCATCAGCGGTCCGGCGATGTGCGAAAGCCGTTCGAGCAAATGCCCTGCCGTCTCAAACGGCAAAATGTCGGTGGCCTCCTGCAGGATGATGTCGCCATCGTCCACGCCCACATCGGTGTGCATGATGGTGACGCCCGTACGCTTCTCCCCGTTGATCAGGCACCAGTTTACAGGCGCCGGCCCCCGGTATGCCGGCAGCAGCGAAGCGTGTGCGTTGACCACGCCAAGCGGCGCGGCATCGAGGTTGCGGCGGCTGAGGATCTGCCCGTACGCCGCTGTGATCAAGATATCCGCCCCAAGTGCCTCCAGCTGCGCGCTGGCCGATTCGGACTTGATCTTTTCAAACTGCAATACCGGCAAATGGTGCTGCATCGCCGCCTCTTTGACCGCAGAAGGCGCGGGTGCACCGCGCCGCCCACGCCGCTTGTCGGGCTGGGTAACGACAGCTGCCACCTCGTGCCCGGCCTGCACAATCGCCTCCAGTACCGGCACGGCGAAGGCAGGCGTCCCCAGGAACACCGCCCTCAACGCTCTTCCTCCGTCTCTTCTTTGGACAAGTCGACCTCTTCGACCATGATATCGGTGTAAATCCGGCCGTCCAGATGGTCCAGCTCATGGCAGAATGCGCGTGCCAGCAGTCCATGGCCGGTATAGCGGTGCGTCTTTCCATCCCTGCCCACCGCTTCTACCGTCACCACCTCGGGGCGCGGCACCATACCGGCGCGCCCGGGGACCGAAAGGCAGCCCTCGACGTCCGTCACTTCGCCCTCTGTCTCGATGATGACGGGGTTGATCAGTTCATAGACCTGATCCTCTACTTCAATAACGACCAGGCGGCGCAGCACGCCGACCTGCGGGGCGGCAAGGCCCACGCCCTCGGCCTTGCGCATCGTCTCCAACATATCGTCCAAAAGTCTGCAAACGTAGTCATCCACCTTGGTGACCGGCTTACAGACCTTGCGTAAAATCGGGTCCCCATCCAACCGTATTTCCCGAATGGCCATATCTCTACTTCCTCCTCTATCCGATGGCATTTATTATAGCATATTCGATGGATTGGTTTCCATGGACAGTGTGCATCCAGCAAAACGGATGCCGTGAAATTGCGCGTAGAGCGCATCCACCAATGCCTCCGTGTGCGCGTCGCAGGGGAGCTTGAGCAGAATCCGCAACCGCGTCTCGCCCTTGATGCGCGAGATGGGGGCGGGGCCGCTCTCCATCTGCAACGGCACGACCGCAGAGCTGTGCAGCAGCCGTTCCACCACGCTGCGACTTTCCTGCAGCGCCTTTTCACACGCTTGTTCGTCTCCGCGGAAGAGAAATTGGACAAACGTGGCAAACGGCGGAAACTGCGCCATGCGGCGGTACTGGATTTCCTGCGCATAGAACGCCGGATAGTCCTGTTGCACGGCTGCCTGTACGGCAAAGTGCTCAGGGTTATACGTCTGCACCACGACGTGCCCCGGCTTTGCATCCCGCCCGGCACGGCCCGCCACCTGCATGATCAGCTGAAAGGTGCGCTCTGCACTGCGGTAATCCGGCAGGTACAGCGACGAATCCGCAGCCATCACGCCTACCAGCGTCACATTCTGAAAATCCAGCCCCTTGGCGATCATCTGCGTGCCGATGAGAATATCCGCCTGGTGCGCGCCAAAAGCCTGTAGAATGTGCAGATGTGCGTCCTTGCCGCGGGTGGTGTCGGCGTCCATGCGCAGCGTGCGCGCCTGCGGAAAGTGCAGATGCACCTGCTCTTCCACCTGCTGTGTGCCCATGCCGAAGTATTTGAGATACGGCTTGCCGCACGACGGGCATACGTCCGGGATGGGCTGTGTGTGCCCGCAGTAGTGGCACGAGAGCCAGTCGCGCTGCTTCCCCCGGTGGTATGTCATGGACACGTCGCACGAGGGGCATTCAAACACGTATCCGCATCCTCTGCACATCAGGAACGTGGAGTAGCCGCGCCGGTTGATGAACAGCATGATCTGTTCGCCCCGTGCAAGCGTATCTTCGATGGCCTGGTACAGCGTGCCGCTGAAGATGCTGCGGTTGCCCCGCTGCAGTTCCTCGCGCATGTCCGACACCACCACTTTGGGCA
>DXZF01000064.1 GCA_019415425.1 Bacillota bacterium
GCTCGGAGATGTGTATAAGAGACAGCTTTTGACCAGCGCAATGTTGCGCACCACCAGTTCCTCTTTTGCGCACTCTTCGCCGGCCTGGGCGCGGGCGATCAGGGCCACCGTCTCTTCGTGTGTCAACAGGGGGCGCGACGATTCATCCTTTCGCTTCTGCATCGGCGTCACCACACACGCGCTTTTGCATGCACACCTGCGTTCCCTTTCCCACCTCGCTGTGTACCTGCAGTTCATCCATAAAGGCCTGCATCACGGCAAAGCCCATTCCCGATCGCTCCTCGCTGGGACCGGTGGTAAAAAACGGCTGCAGCGCCTGCTCTATATCTGCAATGCCCTTTCCAAAGTCCTCCACCGTCAGCTGCATCCGATCGTCGCGTATCGTGCAGCGAATTTCGATCTGCCCGCCGCGCCCTTCATACGCGTGCACGATGGCGTTGGTCACCGCCTCGCTCACCGCCGTCTTGACATCCGCCAGCTCTTCCAGCGTAGGGTTGAGCTGCGAAAAGAACGCGCCGACGACCACGCGCGCAAAGGATTCATTTTGTGAGATCGCGTCAAAGCGCACCTGCATGGAATTGGTCTGCATCAGTGATTTCCCCCTTTAACCCACTTTCGGAACGATTTGGTACAGGCCCGAGAGCCTGAAGATACGGTCGATGGTCGCGTTCGGGTTGCATACGCTGAGGATGCCGCCCTTTGCGTGTAAGCGGTTGTAGCGACCCAACAACACGCCAATGCCGCTGCTGTCCATAAAGGATAACGTCTTGAGATCCAGCCGCAGTTCCTCTACCGCGTGCTGTGAAAGCAGTGCATCCAGCCGTTTGGCCAGCGCCGGCGCGCTGTGGTGGTCCAGCTCGCCCTGGATTTGTACGACAAACAGTTTTTCATATTGTTTGATTCTGACCTGCATGCCATTTCCCCCCTTGTGTACCTATAAGAACTTCTCGTCCTGCCCCTGCTTGTCCTTTGACGAAAGGGCACTTCCTCTGTCTTATCCTGTCCAGTTTTGGCATTTTTATCCATTCGGATGTATACAAATGGAACGATCACTTTGAATTTGAAAGTTCAAATTTCAATTCTTTTGTTTGTATCACTGTTTTGACAGATTTTGTTCCGCTGCCCGCTTATAGCATTTGCAAAAAGCGGGCATATTGAAAACACGATGCAACCGACACGCACAGAAAAACAGCCCGCCATCCGCGTGCTGAAAATCACACTGCTCTTTCTCCTCGTCGCACTGATCTGCGCCGGGGCATTTGGCGCTTCTTATCTGTTTGGGCTGGACATCGCCTCGCAGCTGGATCCGCAACAGATCTACGGCGCAGATCAGAGCACGCTGTTGTACGATACCAACGACAACGTCTTTGCCAACATGCACGGGCTGGAAAACCGCATCTGGGTATCCATCGATACGGTGCCGCAGTACGTCAAGGATGCGTTCATCGCCACAGAAGATATCCGCTTCTACTCGCACAACGGGGTGGACGTCAAGCGGATTGCGGGCGCGCTGATCGCAGATATCAAAGCGGGCGCGCTGGTGGAAGGGGCTTCCACCATCACCCAGCAGCTGATCAAGAACAGCTTTTTGACGCGCAAAAAGACGTGGTCGCGCAAGATTGAAGAGGCACTGCTGGCCCTGGAGCTGGAACGCCGCTATACCAAGGATGAGATCTTGGAGATGTACCTCAACTACAACTACTTTGGCGCCGGCGCCTACGGCATCGAAGCCGCGGCACAGACGTACTTTTCAAAATCCGCCTCGCAACTGACGGTGTGGGAAGGGGCGACGCTGGCCGGCATTCTCAAATCCCCCACCCGCTATGCCCCGCACACCAATCCCGACAACGCCTTTGAACGGCGCAACACCGTGCTCTCCCTGATGAACCGATACGGCTTTCTCTCGGATGCAGATCTTCAGACGGCCAAGGCGCAGCCGTTGGGGCTGAACCTGTCGGAGGAAAAGCAGACCTATGGCTGGTACGCCGACGCCGCCATGGAGCAGGCGTGCGAAATCCTGGGCATCACCGATCAGGAGCTGATTGCAGGCGGTTACCGCATCTATACCGCCATGGACGCAGAGCTGCAGGCGCTGTGTGAACAGGCGTTTGCAGACGATTCGCTGTTCCCGGAAAATGCGGCGGACGGCACACAGCCGCAGGCGGCCATCGCCATCGTCTCGCCCAAGGATGGTCGGGTGCTTGCGATGGTGGGCGGGCGCTCGTACACCGTGCAGCGCGGGCTCAACCGCGCGACGGATATCCAGCGCCAACCCGGTTCCGCCATCAAACCGCTGATGGTGTATGCCCCGGCGCTGAGCAGAAAGACGTACACCGCCGCCAGCATGCTGGAGGACGCGCCCAAATCCTTTGGCGAGTACACGCCGAGCAACTTCGGCAACGAATACATGGGCTGGGTGACGCTGCGCACCGCGGTGATCCACTCGCTCAACATCCCCGCGGTGGAAGTGCTCAACGCCACCGGCATCGAGGCCAGTAAGGATTTTGCCAAGGCCATCAGCATCCCGTTTGAACAGACCGATAACGGGCTGTCGCTGGCGCTGGGCGGGTTTTCCACCGGCGTTTCCCCGCTGCAGCTGGCCGGCGGCTATGCGGCGCTTGCCTCCATGGGGGAATACCATACGCCCACGCTGATTCGTTCCATTGAAAATGCACAGGGCGAAGTGCTGTACCAGGCAAAGACGCAGGGGACGCGCGTATTGTCGGAACAGACTGCATTCATTCTCTCGGATATTCTGGCACAGGCCATCACCGAGGGCACCGGCAAGAACCTGGCCATTGACCACGTACCGCTCTGCGGCAAGAGCGGCACCAACGGCTACGAGGACATCGGCAACCGCGACAGCTGGTTTGCCGCCTACAACGCCGATCTGGCCGCAGTGGCGTGGATGGGCTACGACGTGACAGACGACGCGCACGTACTGCCCAAATCCGCTACCGGTGGCGCTTATACCGCCATGCTGCTGCGCGCAGTGCTGGAACCGTATTATCAAGACAAAGTCGCGCCCACGTATACGGCGCCCAGTGGCATTGTCAAGGTGAAGCTGCAAAAGACGGCGCTGATGCAAAACCGGCTCGTCCTGGCGGACGAAACCACGCCGGCAGAGGAGATCGTGGAGGACTACATTCTCTCGGAACAGTTGCCCATGCCGGCGCAGACGTTCAACTGCTCCGTCTTTGACTTCGCAGTGGGCCTGAGCGAGACCGGGCACCCGGTGCTGACCTTCTCTGCTTCCAGCGATCTGGCACAGTACGCCATCTATCGCGAGTCGGCCGAGGGAATTGAGCTTTTGACGACCCTCGCCTACGCGCCCACGCTTCGCTATGAGGATGAAAGCGCCGCGTACGGCACCGCGTACACGTATTATGTGCAGCCCATTGCCTCAGATGGCGCCCCCATGGGCGAAAGCAGTCCCAAATTGGTGGTCATCCCACAACAGCCGGTCCTCTCGCCCTGAGCCTAAAAACAAAAATCAGCCTGTGGGCGCACGGAATGCCCCGTGCGTTCACAGGCTTTTTGTATGGCAATCCATTTGGGGCGGGACGCACGTTGCGACCCGCTCGTCAACCTTCTCTTTCCCGCTTGAGCGCCTGTTGCACCTCCCGGCGCGTGATGGGCGCAATGTTGGTGGCCGTCCCATCGGCGCTGTTGTGCAGGTGCAGCTTGCCCGATCGCAGCAATCGCGCGGCCTCCTGCGCCTCACGGCCATCGAGATCCATGCCGACAAGCCGCCAGTTGCGATCCAGGTTGGGCGTGATCACGCCGCCCTTGACCTCCCGGATATAGCGCACGATGAGGTTGCGCAGCGTCCCGTCCGTCTCGCCGTAAGCGCCCAACGAGTAAAACGTCCACGGAAACCACTTGTCGCAAAAAATCTCGCCCGGCTTTCGCAGGCTGTTCATGCGGTACGAGTTCATGGCAATCCGTACGGGCGTATCCGCTTCAATGGGCCGCCCGTCCAAAAAGCGCAGCCGCCCAATGCGCTGTCCCTGCGGCTTTCGCACATCGATTTCATACCGCACACCGCCAAACAGATCGTTGGTGCTGTACTTTTTGGCGCGCCGCTGCGCGTCGTACGCGACCAGCACGTCCTCTTCGCCCATCTGGGCGAAATAACCCGCGCTCCACTCCATATAGGCGCGCAGATCTGCGCCTGTCATCTGGTACGTGGTGACGTCGCCATCGGTGTACGTGTAGTGGTACGCAATGTCCCGCAGCCGAATGGGCCCCTGCACAAAGTGCGGGCGTTCACAATCGGTGCAAAAGGCGCTGACCTGTGCATTGCCGTAGTATGCAGCCACCTCGTGGAACAACGCGAACAGCGGCGTGGATTGCGTGTGGATGGAAGCGATGCCG
>DXZF01000065.1 GCA_019415425.1 Bacillota bacterium
TCCCTGAAAGCGCTGGATGCACAGCGCCGCCACGACGCATAGCGTCAGCGATGGCAGCATCACGCCCAGCGACGCGACCGCTGCGCCCGCCATGCCCGCCGTGCGCATGCCGGCAAACGTCGCACAGTTGATGCCAAACGACCCCGGCGTCATCTCGGCAATGGCGATCACATCCGACACCTCGCCGGCCGTCAGCCAACTGTGGCTGAGCATCTGGTCGTATACCAGCGGAATCATGGACATGCCGCCAAAGCTGGTGAACCCCACCTGGGCAAAGACCCAGAGCAACTCCAGCAGAATCATGCCCGCACCTCCTCATCTTTCCCACGGCCAAAGCGGCGCCAAAGCAGGCCCACCGCGGCGCCCAGCAAGACGACCAGTACATTGTTGACGTTGAAAAACAGGCACAGCACAAGGGCCGCAGTAGCCAGCAGATACCCAAAGAGGTTGTGCACCGCCGTCTTTTCAGCTTGACGATGGCGCTCAGGATGATGGGAACGACGGCGGCGCGCACGCCGATGAGCGCCCGATCGACCATTGCGTTGTCGCGAAAGCTGCTGTACAGCACCGTGACGACAGAGAGCACGGGAATGGACGGCAGCGCGATGGCCACGGCGCACAGCATGGCGCATAGCACGCCGCCCATCTTGCAGCCGAACAGCACGGCGATGTTGATGATCATAATGCCGGGCAGCGAGCGGCCAATGGCCACCTGATCCAACAGCTCCTCCTGTGTAATCCAGTGCCGCTTTTGGATGAACTCCGTCTCCATCTGCGCAATGATGCTCCATCCCCCGCCAAAGGAGAACAGCCCGATCTTGAACAGGATACAGAACAGCGTAAGGGTGCGTTTCACCCCGGACGTCTCCGGCTCTTTTGGTTTTTGTTGAATCGCTTGCATCTCTTCCCCCACCCCGCGTGCATGGTATAGCACGATTATACACCTGCACGCGTGGGCGGCCACACGCATTTTTATTTTTCATGTTATAACGTACTTTCCATTTTGTTTGTAATTTTTTATTTTATTTTTGTTTGCACGTGATTCAAATTTTTCATCGCAATTTGCCTTCTGCAACCCGCTTGCGGGGGCGGGTGCGATGCGATCCAGCTCATTTTTATGCCGTGCGGCAACATGCTGCAGGGCCCTCTGTGCCCCTGGCGCATCGGTCGGGGAATGCACACATTTTGCCATGGCAAATGGACGCCGGACCTCGCCCTCGATTGGCAACGATGCGCCTTCCTTCGCCGGGTCGCCTTTCCCCTTTTGTGCAAAACGGCCTTTGGTGCGCAGAGGCCATCGCTTCCGCCGTACCAAAGGCCGCTCGTCTTTTGCCGGGCCTATCGCTGCCATCAGAGCGAGGTGAGTAGCCCTGCCAGCAACGTCACACGCGGCAGGAATTTGCTCACTTCGATGTGCTCCCGCTCGGCATGCGGGCCATCGCCCACCGCGCCCAGCCCGTCCAGCGTTGGCACGCCGAGGGCCGAAGTAAAGTTGCCGTCGCTGCCTCCGCCCACCGCAGACCCCGACAGCGCCAGCCCCAGCGCACGCGCGCACGCCTGCGCCCGTTCAAACAGCGCCCTGTTGCGCGGCGTCATCTCCAGGGGCGGGCGGCCAATGC
>DXZF01000066.1 GCA_019415425.1 Bacillota bacterium
CTGCTGGATGTCATCGACCCGGCGACGACGTGCTTTAACGTCATCACCAAGAGCGGTAAGACCAGCGAAACCATGGCACAACTGCTCATCGTGGCGAACCTGCTCAAAGAGCGCGGCATTCCGCTCAAGGACAACGTGATCGCCACGACCGACTGCCAGAGTGGCAATTTGATCAAAATTGCCAAACAGGAGGGGCTGACCACGTTTTTCATCCCGGAGGGCGTTGGCGGGCGCTTTACGGAACTGTGCCCGGTGGGCCTGTTGGCGGCAGCGGTTTGCGGCATCGATATCAAGGCGCTGCTGGCGGGTGCGGCCTTTATGCAATCGCGCCTGCAAAGCGACAGCGTGTGGGAGAATATGGCGTATCTCGACGGCGCGCTGCAGTACATCTGTGCGCAAAAGGGCATCAACGTCTCTGTGATGATGCCGTATTCCGACTCGCTCAAGTATATGGCCGACTGGTACGCACAGCTGTGGGCGGAGTCGCTGGGCAAGCAGTACGACTTTGACGGCAACCACGTGTACGTGGGGCAGACGCCTGTCAAATCGCTGGGAGTGACGGATCAGCATTCACAGGTACAGCTGTACACCGAAGGCCCGTTTGACAAGGTCATTACATTCATTGGGGTGGATCGTTACGGGGCAGAGGTGCAGATCCCGCACGGCTTTGCAGATACGCCCGACGTGGCATTTTTGGGTGGACACACCTTGAATGAGCTGATCCAGGCCGAGCAGTTTGCCACCGCCTATGCGCTCAACCGCGCCGGGAGGCTGAACAAGACCATCACCCTGCCTGAAATCAACGAATTCACCATCGGCCAGCTGCTGTACATGCTGGAACAGGAGACGGCGTACATGGGCGAGCTGCTGCGCATCAACGCCTTTGATCAGCCCGGCGTGGAGGAGGGGAAAAACGCCACCTATGCGCTGTTGGGCAAAAACGGGTTTGCACAGAAAAAGGCGGAGATGGACGCTGCGCCAAAGCCCAAACCGGAGTACCAGTTGTAAGATGGCGCGCTGAAAGGGCGTACATTTTGGGGTGCGAGGGGCGCCCGAACGATCCACAAGGGGGGACGACCAATGGCATTGATGGAACTGACGTTTCGTTCCGAAGCGCTGGGGTTTGATCAGAGCATCAACGTGCTGCTGCCCGAACCCAAGGACCTGCAGCTGCAAAAGCGGGGTGAGCCGTACAGGGAAGGCTTGCCGGTGCTGTACCTGTTCCACGGGTATTCCGACAACCACACCGCGTGGCTGCGCAGGAGCAATGTGGAGCGGTATCTGCACCACAGCGCGTACAACATGATCTGTGTGCTGACCAATATGGGCAATTTCTGGTACACGGATATGGCACATGGCTACAGGTACCAGACCTTTATCGGCGAAGAACTGCCCAATATCATCGAGTCCACGTTCCGCGCTTCGACAAAGCGCGAGGATCGATTTATCGCCGGCCTGTCCATGGGCGGATACGGCGCGCTGTATACGGCATTGCAGCGCCCTGAGCGATACGCGGCCGCAGCAAGCCTTTCGGGGGCGGTGGACGTCGCGCATCTGAGGGACAGCGTGCCGTCGCTGGCATTTGAGACGCGCGCGGTGTTCGATGTGGAACACAAGCGGCAGTTGGCCGGTACAACGCACGATCTGCGCTACTGGATCGACAAGCACGTGCAGGATGGCACGCCGCTGCCCAAGCTGTACCAGTCCTGCGGGCAGGAGGACGCATTGTTGGAAAACAACCGGGGCTTCCATCAGTATCTGCTGGACAAGGGCGTGGCGCACACCTATTTTGAGCAGCCCGGCATGGATCACGAGTGGGATTTCTGGGATAGCGAGATCCGCAAGCTGATCAACGACTGGCTGCCGGTTGTCAGGCGATAGGAGGGAAGAGGCACATGGCCAAAAGCGTATTCAATTTTCATTCAGAAGTGTTGGGATTTCACCAGACCGTGCAGATCCTCTTTCCAGACCCCAACATCCGGCATCTGCTGGACGAGGGGCCCAAGACGCGCGAGCTGCCGGTACTGTACCTGTTGCACGGCCTCAGGGGCGGTGCGCATACCTGGACGGCGTACAGCAGCGTAGAGCGGTATCTGTACGAATCCGGCAAGGAAATGGTCATCGTCATGCCGGAGATGGGCAATAACTTCTACACCGATCAACACCTGGGTTGGCCGTATCTCAGATATGTGGGTGAGGAACTGCCGCGCATCGTGGAGACGATGATGCACATCTCCTCCAAGCGCGAGGACACGTATGTGGCCGGCCTGTCCATGGGCGGCTATGGCGCGATGAAACTGGCGCTGACGTATCCGGAAAAATTCGGCCACGTGTTCAGCTTTTCAGGCGTGCTGGATATCCAGAGCCTGTTTGCAAACCCGCCCGAAGACCCGTCGCTGTTTTCGGATTTTGCGCCGTTTGTCTTTGGCGAGGCCGAGCACTTTGCCGGCAGCGCAAACGACCTGTTTGCCCTGCTGGAACAGGTGGATGCACAGGGCAAACCCAAGCCCGAGATCTACCTTTCGTGTGGGTCGGCAGACGACCTGTTCCCGGCCAGCGTCAAGATGCGCGATGCTGCGCAGGCACGGGGCTATGCTGTGCGCTTCCATGAAGAGCGGAATATGGGCCACGCATGGCGTTTTTGGGATATGGAGATCGAAAAGGTGTTGCGTACGCTGATCACCCTGTAGGGAAAGGCGCATCTGCCGATACGCGTTCGATTCAAAAGCATCCTCTGGCTACTGTGCAGAGGATGCTTTTTGATACAACAATTCGGCCTGCCCGATGCGCAACCCGGTCGCGGATTGGGATGTGGCCGGCGCGCATCCGTCTGGCCTACATAGATAGGGAAGCGGATGGGCATGCTTCAATGGCAGGCATTCGGGTCAAATTGTTCAATCACGACGCCCGCATCGCTTAAAATCTGCATGGCAAACGCATCGGGATAGCGCTTTTCGTATACGATGCGCACGATGCCGGCATTGACGATCATCTTGGAACAGATCACGCACGGCTGGTGGCTGCAGTACAGGGTGGCGCCCTCGATGGACACGCCCATTTTGGCGGCCTGGATGATGGCGTTCTGCTCGGCGTGGATGGCGTAGCACAGCTCATGCCGTGTGCCCGAGGGGATATCGAGCTTGCGGCGCAGGCACTCGCCCTTTTCCACACAGCTGAGCGTGTTGGCAGGCGCCCCGTTATAGCCGGTGGTGAGCACGCGCTTGTCGCGCACGATGACGGCGCCGATCTTGCGGTTTTCCTGGTAGCAACTGGACCAGCTGCCCACCAGCTTGACCATTTCCATAAAGCGAGCGTCCCACTTGTCAAATGAAGCCATGCGCTCTCCTCCTGTCGGATGTGTCTGATTTCTTTTGATTGTACACCCGGAGCCCCGAATTGCAAGGCCAAAATGGAAATGCGAGAAAAACAAAGATCGAGAGAGAATGGAAAAGATAAATATGAAAATTCGAGGAAATTTCAAAAAATTTGCGTAAAAAAATACTTGCAAGAATTGGGTGCGTTGTCTATATTATACATGTGTTAGCACTCAGGTGCAATGAGTGCTAACAAAGCAGCGAAAACCAATTTACATAATTGCATGCAGGAGGGACGTCAAATGAAAGTCAAACCGTTAGGCGAAATGGTACTGCTCAAGGCCATTGAGGAGGAGCAGGTCTCCTCGGGCGGCATCATCATCCCCGACACCGCCAAGGAAAAGCCGATGATGGCGGAAGTCGTGGCCGTGGGCCCGGGTGGCAATGTGGATGGCAAGGAAGTGCCCATGGTGCTCAAGGTGGGCGATAAGGTGGTTTACCGCCGCTATGCCGGTACGGAGTTGAAATTGGACGGCGAGGATTACGTGATTACCAAACAGAGTGACGTCATGGCCGTCGTCGAGGACTAAGGAGGAAGACAACTATGGCAAAGCAGTTCAAATATGGCGAGGATGCCCGCCGTGCGCTGGAGCGCGGCGTCAACGTGTTGGCGGATACCGTCAAGATCACCGTGGGCCCCAAGGGCCGCAATGTGGTGTTGGAGCGCAAATACGGCGCGCCGTTGATCACCAATGACGGCGTGACCATCGCCAAAGAGATTGAGATCGAAGACCCGTTTGAAAACATGGGCGCGCAGCTGGTGCGCGAGGTCGCAACCAAGACCAACGACATCGCCGGTGACGGCACCACCACTGCGACGATCCTGGCGCAGGCCATGATTCGCGAAGGCCTGAAAAATGTGGCGGCAGGCGCCAACCCCATGGTCATCCGCCGCGGCATTGAAAAGGCCGTGGAAACCGCTGTGGATTCGCTCAAGGCGCAGTCCAAGCCCATCGAGGGAAAGCAAAGCATCGCGCAGGTAGCGGCCATCTCTGCGAGCAACGATCAGGTGGGCGAACTGATCTCGGATGCCATGGAAAAGGTCGGCAACGACGGCGTCATCACCGTGGAAGAGTCCAAGACCATGAAGACCGAGCTGTCGGTGGTCGAGGGCATGCAGTTTGACCGCGGCTATGCGTCGGCATACATGGCGACGGATACCGAGAAGATGGAAGCCGTGCTGGACAACCCGGCCATCCTCATCACGGAGAGGAAGATCTCCATGATTCAGGATCTGCTGCCGCTTCTGGAGAAAGTGGTGCAGCAGGGCCGCAAGCTGCTCATCATCGCTGAGGATATCGAGGGCGAAGCGCTGGCGACGCTGGTCGTCAACCGCCTGCGCGGCACGCTGCAGTGCTGTGCGGTCAAGGCCCCTGGCTTTGGCGACCGCCGCAAGGAGATGCTCAAGGATATCGCCGTGTTGACGGGCGGCACTGTGGTGTCGGATGACCTGGGCATGGATCTCAAGGAAACCACGCTGGATATGCTGGGCACGGCCCGCCAGGTCATCGTGGATAAGGACAACACCACCATCGTCGAGGGCGGCGGTGAAGCGCTGGAGATCAAGGCACGCGTGAACGCCATCCGCGCGCAGATCGAAGAGACGACCTCGGATTACGATCGCGAGAAATTGCAGGAGCGCCTGGCCAAGCTGGCAGGTGGCGTAGCGGTCATCCAGGTGGGTGCTGCGACGGAAGTCGAGATGAAAGAGGCCAAGATGCGCATTGAGGACGCGCTGGCAGCCACGCGCGCAGCTGTGGAAGAGGGCATTGTCCCGGGCGGCGGCACGGAATTGCTGGCAGCGATTGCGCCGGTACGCAAAGCGGCTGAGAGCATGGAAGGTGACGAGCGCACCGGTATGCTGATCGTCGCGCGCGCACTGGAGGAGCCGATTCGCCAGATCGCGGCCAACGCGGGCGTGGAAGGTTCCGTTGTGGTCGAGCACATTTTGCGCGAGGACAAAGCGGGCTTTGGTTACGATGCCTTCAAAGATGAGTACTGCGATATGAGCGAGCGCGGCATCATCAACCCGACCAAGGTTTCCCGCAGTGCGCTGCAGAATGCGGCTTCGGTAGCAGCCACGCTGCTGACGACCGAGAGCCTGGTCTGCGATATCCCGGTCAAGGAAGCGCCGGCACCGGCAGCTCCCGACATGGGCGGCATGTACTGAGCCGATTGATAAAACCATGGGCAGGCGCCGATAAGGAGCCGTCCCGAAGAGAAGAACGGGCCCCGTCTCAAAGAGCAAACCTCTTTGAGACGGGGCTTTTTGTACTGCGCTATTTTCGGTGGACGCCGCACGATCGCCGGGGATGGAGGAAAGGGCAGAGAAACTGCGTATTAAAAGGGAGGTGTACGGCGTGCTGGGCGGGCGATTCTCTGCGCCATTCCCTGTGCGCAAAGTGCTCGTTTTCCGCTCGTTATGGCAGCGCGGGGAGCAACGTACATGGGGGCATGGCATCCCAAAAGCGCAGAGAGCGGATGCGGTACACAATCCGGGCGCATATCTGTCAAAAACACGTGCATACACTTCTATATATATTGCAAACAGGAGAAGTG
>DXZF01000067.1 GCA_019415425.1 Bacillota bacterium
GGAAGCCTCTGTACGCTCGTTTTTGCTCATATTGACCAGGTCGTTTGCCAACGCCACACAACATGCAAAAGATGCATAATTAAAATTGCACGCAACCGATTCAAAGCGCCGATGCTTTCACAATGCAATACCCGCATTTTCTTTGCCTTGTGTTTTTATGTTTCACCACATTTTTCTTCCTGCAACCAAATGGAAAGAGCAACAAACGTTTACCGCCTTGTTAATGACCAACTATTGCGTTTTACAACCATCCCATATGCCCTTACGCACGATGCATGGAATCCTGTTTCTCTGGAATTGGCGCAAAAGGCCTTTTGCCAATATCGCTCCATACGGGCCTTGCTATCCCTGTTGTGTCTATGGCAAGCGGCCGATTTTTTGTGAATTTTGTCTTCTGATGTTGTTTGAATCGTTCCCAATATGGTATAGTACAGATATGTGTGCGTTCATGGGATTTGTATATGCAATGTATGAATGCACGGGGTATCAGCGGTGGGAAAAGGGCATTTTCACACCGATTCATGGACTTTAGGGAAAGGTGTTCATTGGCCGTTCGGCCATGACTGCCGAGAAACGCCATGACAGCAACGGACGAGAGGATGGCCCTGTATGAGAAGGTATAAGGGCATGAGCGGTTGTTCGGCCCATCCTCGCTCAGCGGAAGTTTCGAAAGCACATTCAAGCGCCCATTGCTTTTGCTTGCCATGCGTTGCTGCTTGAATGCAATGAGCCAAACTTCCTTGCACGGTGTACAGGCTCTGCGCTTTTCAGGGGCATCGAAGGCGGCTTGACACATGCAATTGGTATGTATTGTTCGCAGCGCGTGCGCATTGGAAATCCAAAAGAGCGCATGAATCGACTGCGGGGGCGCCGACCAATGGGCGTGTCGATCACCAAATTCAATTATGATCTTGATCATCAAATGGGGGAGGAAGCAACCACATGAAACAACACCATGATGCGGTAGGGTATCTGCCGCAAGAACGTCCCAGTTCATTGAAACTGCTGCTGTATGCCATTCAGCAGGTCATCGTCATGTTCCCGGCGACAGTCACCGTGGCGCTCATCACTGGCTTTCAGGTCTCCACGACCATCTTTGCCAGCGGCCTTGCCACACTGTGCTTTATCCTGATCACCGGCAAAAAGATTCCGCTGTACTATGGCTCCAGCTTTGCCTATCTGACCGCCATCGCCAGCATGTGTGCCGCTGAAGGGTTTGTCAAAGTGGACGGCATCCTGCCCACCGAGGCCATTCAGTATGCGCAGTTCGGCATCATCCTCTCCGGCTTCGTATCCATTGCGGCCGGTCTGCTGGTCCGCTTTTTCGGCAGAAAAGCGGTTGAGCGCATCCTCCCCGCATCCATCACCGGGCCGGTTGCCATGATCATCGGCCTCACGTTGGCGGGCAATGCACTGAGCGATGCCATTCCCAACGTCACCGCGGCCTCTCCCGAGAGCATCTGGTGGACTGTCGTCGCCTTGGTGACCCTGGTCTCTACGATTGTCTATTCCAAATATCTCAAGGGATTCCTGGGGCAGCTGCCGTTGTTGCTCGGCGCGCTGACCGGCTGTGCAGTGGCCGGCATTGCCTATGCCGCCGGTGCAGATCTGTTCCGCGCCATGCCGGCTGCGGCGTTGGAAGCCTCCGCCTGGAAACTGGGCGACGGCTCCATCTTCGCCATTCCCGCGTTTTCCCTGCCCAAGGTATCCTGGACGGCAGCGGCGGCAATTATGCCCATTGCCATCGCCACCATTCCAGAATCCACCGCCCACATGTATCAGCTGGACATCTACGTCAACGACGTGGCGCGCAGAAAGGGCACAAAGATGAAGTATAGCCTGATCGATCTGCTGGATCGCAACCTGATTGGCGATGGTATCTGCGACATGATTTCGGGATTCGTCGGCGGCCCTGCAGGCACCAACTACGGGGAAAACATCAGCACCATGGCGATCACGAAAGTGTTCTCTGTCCCCGTGTTGGTTGTCGCAGCCATCATTTCCATGGTGATCAGCTTCTTCACGCCGCTCATTCAGGTCATTTACGGCATCCCGCTGGCCGTCATTGGTGGGCTGGAAATCTACCTGTTTGGAGCGATTGCCGCACAGGGTATCGCCATTATGATCGATAAAAAAGTGGACATGTTCTCCGCCAAGAACATCGCCATCATTGCCTCCATCATGGTGATCGGCATTGGCGGCAACTACGCTTTTGGCGGCAACATTCCCTTCTTTGGCATTCAGGTTCCCTGCATCGCGGGCGCAGCCATCTTTGGCATCCTGCTCAACCTTCTGCTGAGCATTGGGGAGAAGAAAGAAAAACCGCAAGAATGAGCGCATTGCGGTTGAACCGGATGAAGAAACGGCCATTCAGACGCATTTTCGCGCCTATATGGCCGTTTTCGATTGAAAAGCCCCCCATCGAGGGCACAAATTCCACCCGGCACCTCTGCCCAAATGGGGAAGCGGTTTTGCACAATCCCCCGCATATCCTGCCATTTAAAAGCGCGTCCCTTTTTATAAGGGACGCGCTTTTTCCATGCGTGCCTGTATCGGCCCTCCATCGTGGTCAACCGCCCGTACACAATAGAGAAAGCCCCCATCCTTCACGCTTTCATCGGGTCGCTCTGCGACGCCATCGCTCCCTGTTGCGGGAACACCACGATCAGCAGCATTTTAAACGCTTCCTGGGCATAGACAGCATGCGGCTTGTTGGCCGGCATGACCAGCGATTCACCCGCCTTGACGATGTAATCCACCCCCGCTACGGTAAAGCGGCCAGTACCCTCCAACACGAGCACCATCGCATCGCCCGAAGAGTCGTGGGTACTGATCTCTTCCCCCTGATCAAAGCCAAACAGCGTCAGGCTGACGGCCGCATTTTGTGCCAGCGTTCTGCTCGCAATCTCGCCCGGCCGCACGGCGATCTGCTCCGCAATGGCCATCACGCTTTCGTGCGGCACATTTTTGATGTATTGGCGTTCCATTTCTGCGCTTTCCTCCTGATATAGGGACCCCGCCCGTTACGGCTCCAGAATGTGGCCGTCTGTAGAGATGGTCACGACCTGCCAGGGCATGAATTTGCCGCTGTTCTTCAACGCCGTAACCGCCGCATGCTCCAAGCCGCCACAGCACGGCACTTCCATGCGCACGATGGTCAGGCTCTGGATGTCGTTTTCGCGCAAAATCTCTGTCAGCTTTTCGGTGTAATCGCCGCTGTCCAGTTTGGGGCAGCCGATGAGGGTGACGCGATTGCGCATCCACCGGTTGTGAAAATCGCCGTACGCATACGCCGTACAGTCGGCCGCAATCAGTAGATGCGCGCCGGCAAAATACGGTGCGCGCGTGGGCACCAGTTTGATTTGCACGGGCCATTGCATCAGCTGGCTTTCCCCCTGTGCGCTCGGCTGCCGCTGACCTGCATGCGCAAAGGTCTGCATCCTGGAGCCGGGGCAGCCGCCATTCTCTTGTTGCTGTGAACGTGCCTGGTTGCGTTTGACCGCCTCTTCGTCGTATGCGGCCGCCTCTCGCGTGACGAATGTGATCGCCCCGGTCGGGCAGGTGGGCAGGCAATCGCCCAGGCCATCGCAGTAGTCGTCGCGCAGCAGTTTGGCCTTGCCATCCACCATCCCAATGGCGCCCTCATGGCAGGCTGCCGCGCAGGCGCCGCAGCCATTGCACTTTTCCTCATCGATGTGAATGATCTTACGAAGCATTTCTCTCTTCCTTTCTGCTCTTTTGCTCGCCATTTTTCGTATCAATGAACGCTGATATCAATTGCCTTTTCTTGACGTTACGGCCCAATCATACTACAATAATTTCATCAAATCTGTTGTTTTTACAACGAAAGCGTGAAAAAATGAAAACTCTATTGTCGATCTTGCATCGATCTCTGCTATTTCGTGGCATTGCAGAGGAAGAAATCGAAGCCATGTTACAGTGCCTGCGTGCATGGGTAAGCGATTATGACAAGGGCGCCTATCTGCTGCGCCCGGGTGAGAGCGTATCGGCCGTGGGGCTCATCGTGCAGGGCAATGTACAAATCGTCAAAGAGGACTTTTGGGGCAACCGCAACATCGTGGCCAGGCTCGGTCCCGGGCAATTGTTTGCCGAGTCCTACGCCTGCACGCCGCACGTGCCGTTGGACGTCGGAGCGCTGGCAGAAACGCCCTGCCAAGTGTTGTTTCTGGACGTACAACGCGTGTTGACCACGTGTAGTACCGCTTGCGTATTTCACACGCGATTGATTCACAACCTGTTATCCGCACTGGCGGAGAAAAATGTGCAGCTAAACGCCAAACTGACACATCTTGCGCAGCGCACCACGCGCGAAAAGCTGTTGTCCTATCTATCCGAAGAATCGCTGCGGCAAGGCGGGCCGGTGTTCACCATTCCCTTCAACCGTCAACAGCTGGCCGACTACTTGTCCGTAGATCGCAGCGCCATGTCCAGCGCGTTGAGCAAAATGCGGGAAGAGGGGATTTTGGACTTTTCCAAAAACCAATTTACCCTGTATGAACGGCGCAAGTAACGCCAAGCGCGCGCTTGCACGCAATCACTTCCCTGTCCCCCATGCCCGCACCGCATTTCACGCGATGCGAAGCGGTACACGCCGCATCGCCGCGCGCCTGCGAAATGCCTTCGCCCAGCATCTTTGGCGAATCGATCACTGGCAACGCGCAGTCAAAAACAAATGGCGCGGACAGTGTCCGCGCCCGTGAACGCCATCTGCACCCCTTAGATGAATCGCTTTTCCATCCAATAGTCGTCCATCACATAGCCCTCGCCAATGTCCTCCACGTGTTCGCGGAAGATGGCAAAGCCCAGCTTTTCATACGCGGCAATGGACCCTTCATTGTGCTTGTTGACGGTCAGCCAGATGCGATGCAGGCCGTGCGCCGCCGCCATGCCCTGCAAAAATGCCACTACGCGTCTGGCGATCCCATGGCCGCGAAAATCCTTCTGGATGTACAGTTTGCTTAAAAACAATGCTTCCGGCTGCACCTGCAGCGCCACGTATCCCACGTCCTCCCCATCGGCAACGATGAAGAAGTACTGGTAGTTTTGATGCAGAATCTGCTCTCTGACCGCCTCTTCACTCTGGAACTTGTTCAGCATATAGGCGATCTGCTCTTCTCCCAGAAGCGCCTGATAGTGCTGCCGCCAGATGCTGGCAGCCAGTTTGCACAGCACCGCAAGTTCCTCGCCCGTATCCACCCGTTCAAACCGTATGCGCATCTTGCGACACCTCTCCTCTTTGTGCATGGTACTACTTTACTCCAACACGGACGGGGTTGCAAGCCCCGGTTGCACATTGCCCAGGCGTTGGTTACAATGAAAATACAGGGAGATTGGGGGCTGTAACGGCATACGTCCCCCAAGATGCGCAGGAGGAGGAATGCAATATGTCACAAGTGTTGCCCCAGGCCACGCCTGAAT
>DXZF01000068.1 GCA_019415425.1 Bacillota bacterium
CTTTCTGCCCTTTTTGTTCCTTATGCGTGGGGCCTTTTCACCTGCCACAGCGGCGCCTGGCCCTGGTACACGCGCACGATCTCCTGCGCCGCATGCAGCGACATGCGCATCCCCGCCTCACGGGTCTGCGCCGCGCTGTGCGGCGTCGCAATGACGTTCTCCAAATACAACAGCGGAATCATCCCGGGCGGTTCCTGCTCAAACACGTCCAGCCCCGCGCCCGCGATCCGGCCCATTTTGAGCGCTTCATACAGCGCCTGCTGATCCACCACCTCGCCGCGCGCGCAGTTGATCAGATACGCCGTGGGCTTCATGTGCGAGAGCACGCGCGCGTCGATGCATCCGCGCGTCTGTGCGGTGACGGGCAAATGCAAGCTGACAAAGTCGGCCTGTGCGAACACCTCTTCCATTGTCTCGCACTTGTGCACGCCCTCTGGCATCTGCTGCTGCGAGAGAAACGGATCGTAGCACAGCACCTGCATCTCTAGCCCATGCATCGCCTTTTGCGCCACCAGGCGGCCAATGCGCCCGCAGCCGATCAGGCCCAGCGCCTTTTGCTCCACATCCGTGCCCAGCGCCTCGTCCCGAATGCCGTAGTGCCCGGCCAGAAATTCCCGGTTGACCACCATCAGCTGGTGCGCACACGCCAGCAGCAGGGCGATGGTATGCTCCGCCACGGCATTGGCGTTGCTCATCGGCGCATTGCACACGATGATTCCACGCGCTTCACACGCATCCAGGTCGATGTTGTCCACCCCCACGCCGTGCCGCGCGATGATCTTCAGTTTGGGCGCCGCCTCGATCACTGTACGCGTAAACGCATGTGTGCGCGCCAACACCGCATCGCACGATGCGATATCCCGCACAATGGATGCCTCATCGGTGCCCGACATCCACTTGAGCGTCATCCCATGCTCGTCCAGCCACTGTGTCCCTGCCGGATGGATGCCCTTTGGCACCAGTACCGTCCATGCCATCTGCCTCATCCCTCCCGTTTTCTTTATTGTAACATGCGGCCCAGGCGCAGGCGTGCCCTCCCCCTTTCGTTGTTTGAAACGCTGAGGCCCGCGTTCGTTGCAGAAAGCACCCTATGCCTTACAACGAAAACGCCTTTTCAGTGCACGTGGTCTTGTGCGCTGAAAAGGCGTTGTTGCATTTCCCTCTCTCACTTCTGCACGCGCATACGTGCCGCCTGCAGACTGGGGCGGTGTTTTGATTCGGCCCGGTGCCCATTGTGTGGCGTTGCACCGGCCTTCTCTCTATATCGGTCGGATGACCATGCGGTGGTGGCCCGAGGTAAACGGCTCCAACCGTTGTACGCAGCGCCTGGCGTCAAATGCATCGCCCTCATCTTTGAAGATGCCCGCACCGCACCACGGCTCCAGGCAGATAAACGGCGCCCGCTTTCCGGCAGGCGTCCACACGCCCAGATACGGGAAGTTTTCCCACGAGACTTCCACGCCGCGCCCGCTGGCCCGGCTCATGAGCGTAACCGTGTGCGATTGCAGCGTGTCAAACAGCAGCGCGTCCTCATCAAATAGCGCGTAATCGAGCAGCATCTGCCGCTGTTCCTGTAGCAGTGTCTTACGGTCATGCGGATCGAATTCCTGCACGGCGCAGTCAAAGCGGGGCGCGTGTACCGTCTCCTCCTGTGCAAAGCGCAGCACGTAATTGCCGAAATTTTCGTCGCCCGGCAACGGGCAGATAAACGCCGGATGTGCGCCCAGATAGTACGGCATCTGGCAGTCGTTGCGGTTATCCACCTGATAGTCGATCGTCAGCGTGCAGTCGGTAAGCGTGTAGCGCAGCTGCAGGCCAAACTGGTACGGGTACATGCTCCGCGTCTGCGCGGTATCGTGCAGCATGAACAACACGCTGTTTTCGGTCTTCGAGATCACGTCGAATTCCATGTCCCGCGCAAAGCCGTGTTTGTTCAAATGGTACGTCTTTCCATCGATGACCGTGCAGTCGCCGCGCACGGCGCCCACGATGGGAAACAGCACGGGAGAAGAGCGGTTCCAGTACCGTTCATCGCGCTGGAAGATGTATTCGTTGCAGAACACGTCCTGAAACGAGCGCAGCTCCGCGCCCAGCGTATCCATGACCACACACGCCGAATTGTTTTGCAATTGAATCTGCATGGGGATCCTCCCTGTGTTTCGGATTCGCCTCTACCATACAATGCGCGCCTGCATTTGGCAAGCGAAAACCGCGCTATCGCGCAATGCCGTACAGCCATTGCGCCCCCTGCCGCCACCGCCCGTCGGGATCGGTAAAGTGCCCGCCCGGGTGCCACGCAAAGGTGACGGAGGCCTCCCCCAGATGCCGTGCGAGGATGTCCGCCGTCTGTTCGGTACAGGTGCGCACTGTGCGCATCAGGGCCGGTCCGCCCCGATGCTCCTTGCTTCCCAGCGACAGATAGACCCGGCTGTGCAAATCCGGCAAATGGGCGCACAGAAAGTCCATCCACCCCGCGTACCACAGCGAGCCGGACAGCGAGGCGGCCGCGCCGAATGCCCGGCTGCTGCACAGCGCCCACAACGCGAACAGGCCGCCCAGCGAATACCCCATGATCGACGTGTATTGCGCGCCGCGGCGAACGGGATAACGGTGCGATAGTGCCACGAGCCATTTGTGTTCCAGCGCGTGTAAAAACGCCGGTCCCCCGCCCGAAAAGGGCGCGCGCCCCGGCAGGGCCGGCGCCGGCCACGGCGTGTAATCGTCATTCCAATCGCCCAGCGGGGCAAAAAACAGGTGGGTTGGGCACGCCTGCGCCAGGGCAGGCAGCCTCTTTGTCAGATCGCCGCCACAGCAGACGGCTACCGGAAACGGCCCGCCTGTGGGCGGAACCCAAATGGCGCACGGCCGCCCTGCAATCGTACACGTCTCAAGCGGCATCGCACATTCCTCCTCTTGCTCAGCGCACTTGTCATCGGCCATTTTATCACATCGTGCCCTGCGCCTGCAGTGCACGCGCGGGCAGGGCATCGAAATCGCAAAGATGCCCTTTGCGCAAATACACAGGCGGCACGGTCCGATGGGCCGTGCCGCCTGTATCTTGCATGTGCGTGCCGCACATCGTATTCGTTGTAACGGGCGGCGTTATTCCACCGTCACGCTCTTGGCCAGATTGCGCGGCTGATCGATATCGCACCCGCGCTCGAGCGCCATGTAGTACGCAAACAGCTGCGTGGGGATGGTCACCAGCGCCGGCGCAAACAGGTCGGGGCACTCCGGAATCTCCCACACTTCGTCGACTTCGGGCGCCACGCGCGCATCGCCGGCGGCCGCAATGGCCAGCACGTGCGCACCACGCACCTTGACCTCCTTGATGTTGCTGATCATCTTGTCGATCAGCGCGCGCTGCGTGCACAGCGCGATCACCATGGTGCCGTCCTCAATGAGCGAGATGGTGCCGTGCTTGAGCTCGCCCGCCGCATACGCCTCGGTCTGCACGTACGAGATCTCCTTGAGTTTGAGCGCCGCCTCCATGGAGAGCGTGTAGTCCAGATTGCGGCCAATGTAAAAGCCGTTGTGCGCCGCGCGGAACTTGTTGGCCATGCGCGCATACACTTCCCACTGGTCCACCAGTTGCTGCGCTTTGGGCGTCAACGCCTCCAGCTCCCCAATATACTGATCCACTTCCTGCGCATTCATGCGGCCGCGCTTTTGCGCCAGATCCGCCGCAAATGCATAGATGACCATCAGCTGCGAGATGAACGCCTTGGTGGACGCCACCGCAATCTCGGGGCCCGCCCAGGTGTGGATGACGTAATCCGCCTCGCGCGCGATGCTGCTTCCCACCACATTGGTGATGGCCATGACCTTGATCCCGCGCTTTTTGGCCTCGCGCATGGCGGCAATGGTGTCCGCCGTCTCACCGCTCTGGCTGATGACGATGAACAGCGTATTGTCGCGCAGAATCGGGTTGCGGTAACGGAATTCCGAAGCGATTTCTACCTCTGTCGGCAGGCCTGCCACCTGTTCAAACACGATGCGGCCCACCAGCCCGGCGTGATACGCCGTGCCGCAGGCACAGATGGTGATCTGCTCAAACGCATTGGCCTGTGCCTTGTCAAAGGGCATCACGTCGTCGCGCAGCGTGCGCAGGCCGTCTTTTTGCTGCACCAGCGGGGCCAGCGTATTGTGCAGCGCCGCGGGCTCTTCGTGGATCTCTTTGAGCATGAAGTGCGCAAATCCGCCCTTTTCCGCCGCCTTGACATCCCAGTCCACGTGGATGGGCGTCTTTTCAATCTGGTTGCCCATCGGGTCAAAGAACGAGATGCCCTGGGGGTTGGCCACGGCGATGTCCATATCGTCCAGCAGGTACACTTCGCGCGTGTATTCCAGCAGCGCCGGGATGTCAGAGGCCAACAGCGACCCGTGCTCGCACTGCCCCATTACCAGCGGGCTGTCCTTGCGGGTACAGTAGATGGTCTCCGGCTCATGCGCGCTGATGATGCCCAGTGCAAACGAGCCCTGCAGCATCGGCAGGATGCGGCAGATGGTCTGCAGCATGTTGTCCTCGTAATACATCTTGATCAGGTGCGCCACCACTTCGGTGTCGGTTTCAGAAGAGAACACACAGCCCTTGGCCACCAAGCTCTCCTTGAGCTCCATGTAGTTTTCAATGATGCCGTTGTGCACCACCGCAATCTCTCCCGCCTCATCGGTGTGAGGATGCGAGTTGATATCCGACGGGGCGCCATGCGTAGCCCAGCGGGTGTGGCCAATGCCCATCGTTCCCGCCACCGGGTTCTGCTCGACGCGTTTATTCAATTCGGCCAGCTTTCCCTTGGCCTTTCGCACTTCGATCTTGTCCTCGTTGAATACAGCTATCCCCGCGCTGTCATAACCACGGTACTCCAGGCGTGCCAGGCCGCGCAGCAAAATGGGCGCCACCTGCTCGCTTCCGGTATACCCGACGATTCCGCACATGGGTCATAACCTCCTTCAGAAAAGTCAACTCATTGTATCATTCCAATGTTTTTTGGTCAATCGACGCGCTTTGTGTCGTCCCTACTGCCCATGTCCCACGCGGCTCCCCGCAAGCGCTGCACCCGGGGGCGCGGGGGCCGCTCCACGGTAAGACGCTATGTTGGGCCTCCCCATTTGATGCGTCAGGGCCTCTATGACATGGAATCTTGTGTCACGCGCACACTTCTCGCACATTTCCTTGCAAATTTTGCTTGCATTTTTCTTTCCGCCCTCACAAAACGCCAAAAACCGCATGTAGTACACTATATGTCTTTCATAATCTGACCGAAGGGAAAGTCCATACAATATGTGCATTTCTGTATGTTATAATGAGCACACAGAGGCATACATTGCACGGCATGAATGTATGTAATTTTAGGTGGGGTGATCATATGGCCGTAGAGAAAAAGGTGTATAGTTTCCGCTTTGACGAGCGCCTCGTTGACCAACTCAAATACTATGCGCAGGAAGAGAACCGCACGCTCTCCAATTTTGTGGAGACCATCTTAAAGGAGTACCTCAATCAAAAATCCATACAGGAAACCGCATGATCAAGCAAAAGGGTCTGCCCCACGGCAGGCCCTTTTGCTTGGTTTCCCACCCCTGGCCCGGGGCAAAATGCTTCCAATTTTTATTCTGCAATCGGTGCAAAGCAGATGGGCGCGGCTGCCTCGCAGCGCTGCGCGCGATGCCCCTTCGCTATGGCGCACACAAATCAGGCCGTCCCGGATCGTCTCCACATGCGCGCATCGCACCTCATTGCATATGCCAGCAACATGTGGCATAAAGAGCTGCTGCTTTTTCCCTTATTCAGTCTTTCTGTATTCCAAAAGATCGCCAGGTTGGCAATCCAACGCTTCGCACAACTTGATGAGCGTCGAGATCTTGAGGGCTTTGGCCTTGCCGTTTTTCAATATCGATACATTGGCCATCGTGATCCCAACGCGCTCGGAAAGTTCGGTAACGCTCATTTTTCGCTTTGCAAGCATGACATCTATGTTAAAAATGATTTCTCCGTCCATTGTATCCTCCCTATATTGTCCAGTCGCTCTGTTCCTGCAATACAGCTGCTTTTTTTACGAAATAGGACAATACTGCGGATACAGCGGCAAAGGCAACGCCTACAAATACGATCACCAGGGACGCAAGCACCACGCCCGGATGGCTCATATTCAGCAGAAGCAAAAGGACGTTTCCCACGAAAAAGAAAGCAGCATCCGTGGCCGATAAAATGGAGATCCATTTGAGCAATCTGGCATTTTGATTGGAAAAGCACTGGTCCTTTTCGATATTGGTTGCGATTCTCCAGGCAAAAACAAGCACCGTGAAGCACGGGATCCCTGACGCCCAGAGGAAAATGAGCCAAGGCAGAAAGCGATTGGAGAATTCCGGGTATAGCGTCCGCAAGTGATCGCCATACATGGGAACCACAACCGCATAGACAATCAGCCCGCAAAAGCCGACTACAAAGAGAATGCACTTTAGCCATCTGGAAAGCGTTTTTGGGGTCATCGAATTCAACTTCCTTCATGAGTTTTGCTTG
>DXZF01000069.1 GCA_019415425.1 Bacillota bacterium
GTGCGAAGAGCTGGGCGACGTGTTCCTGCAGGTGGCGCTGCACGCGGCGATTGCGGAAGAAACGGGAGATTTTACCATCTTCGACGTGTACACCGGCATCTGTGAAAAGATGATCCGCCGGCATCCGCACATCTTTGGCACGGCGGTGGCGGACACGGCCGAGCAGGTGTTGGACCGCTGGGAAGAGATCAAGAAGCAGGAGCGCGGCGGCCAGGCGAGCGCGCGCGAATTTGGCGAGCTGGCCAGTGGCATGCCGGCGCTGATCCGCGCGCAGAAGTTGGCCAAAAAGGCGCTCAAACAGGGGCTTTTGCAACCGGAAGAACTGGGGCAAACGCGCCTTTGTGCGCTGGGCGAGCAGCTGCAGGACGAGGCGCTAAGCTTGGCGCAGCGCGAGCGCATCGGCGGCGAAATGCTGTTCTGTATCGCCGGATGGCTACAGATGCGTGACGTGCATGCAGAGACGGCGCTGATGGAAACCTTCGCGGAAAAAGCGCAAGCTTTTGATGAAAAGATGTTGCAAAATCATAAAAACTTGGTATAATTCACTCTTGTTTTAAGCAATCAAAAAATTTCGACAAAATATTAAGTTAAAAGCGCGGCAAGTCATCAAAAAAACCTTGACAAAACTTTTAAGATTGTTCACAATCTCAATAGTTGGACAAGCGCAGGGGCATGGACCCCCTGCAGATGGAAGACGCGTAACATAAGGAGGAACCATTGATGAATAAAACCGAAATGATTGCAAACGTCGCCGAGCTGAGCGGCCTGTCCAAAAAGGATGCGGAAAAGGCCGTCAACGCGGTGCTGGACACCGTGACCGAATCGCTCAAACGGGGCGAGAAGGTTTCGCTGGTGGGCTTTGGCAACTTTGAGGTGCGCGAGCGCGCGGCCCGCACCGGCGTCAACCCGCTGACCAAGCAGCCCATGGAGTATGCGGCGTGCAAAGTGCCGGCCTTCAAGGCGGGCAAGGCGCTCAAAGACGCCGTGAAATAACAATAGCGTCAATCGGCGGGCCGGAATGCGTTCCGGCCCGCTTTTTGTATGCGATCGGGTCGACTGTGATCCAATGTCGATCACCTTGTGCAAAAACGCCCGCGCAGATATGCTATAATAAGCCATCCGAACTTGTAGAACATGGAGCGATCGACATGCGAATTGACAAATATCTGAAGGTTTCCCGCATCATCAAGCGCCGTACGGTGGCGCAGCAGGCGTGCGATGCCGGGCGCGTGAGCATCAACGGCAAGGTGGCCAAACCCGGCGATCAGGTGAAGATCGGCGACGTCATCACGCTGCAGATGGGCCAGAACGCCAGCCGGTTTGAAGTGCTCTCGCTCGAGGAGCACGTGCGAAAGGACGATGCGGTGCTGCTCTTTAAGCGCCTGGAAGGAGCCGACGATGCGGGCCGGACTCGGGTTTGACGTGCACGCGCTGGTGCCGGGGCGCAAGCTGGTGCTGGGCGGTGTGGAGATCCCCCACGAAAAGGGCCTGATGGGCCACTCGGATGCCGATGTGCTGATCCACGCCATCTGCGACGCGCTGCTGGGCGCGGCCGGGCTGGGGGACATCGGCGAACATTTCCCGGATACCGACGAGGCGTACCGCGGGGCCGACAGCCGGACGCTGCTCAGCGCCTGTGTGGACAAGCTGGAGGCGGCCGGGTATGCGATCCAGAACGTGGACGCGGTCGTGATCGCACAGGCGCCCAAGCTGACGCCGTACAAGGCGCGCATGCGCGCGGAGCTGTGCCGGGTGATGCGCCTGGCGCCCGGGTGCGTCAACTTGAAGGCGAGCACGACCGAACACCTGGGCTTTTGCGGGCGCAAAGAGGGGATCTGTGCGCAGGCGGTGTGCCTGATCGACAAAAAGGAGTAGAGCGTGGCCAGAAGGGGCAAACAGAAAATCTTTCATTCGCGCAGGCGCTTTCGCCGCGCCCGCGGCTCGCGGGCATGGCCGTACGCCGTATGCGCCATGGCGCTGGCGGCTGTGGCGCTTTTGGTGTACCTGCTGGTGGCGGTGGTGGTGCCGTTCTTTGGACGGCTGTTTGGCGGAGAGCAGCCGCAGGTGCTCATGCCCACGCCCACGCCGGAACAGGCCGAGGACCTGTCGGGATACATCCGCGAGGTGCTGCTGGTGACCAACCTGTACCCGCACGTCAGCGCGCCGGTGATACTGGGCGACGAGATCTTCCTGGCGGCGGGCATGGACAACGCCCGCAACCCCAAGCTGGACGAGATCTACGTCGTCAAGGCGGACGAGGCCAGCTCGGCCGCCATGCAACCGGTGGAAGGCATCCTGGCGCAGGGCGATATCCTGAGCCTGGACGTCAACGCCGATTACATCGTCTACTTTGACGGCCAGAAGACGGGCGGCGGCTTGCTGATGGCGTACAGCCGCGCGGAAAAGCGCGCCTGGCAGCTCAAGCAGGTGCAGTCGGGCTGGCCGACGGTGGCGCTGTGCGGCGGCACCAAGGTGGTGTTTAACGAGCGCACCGACGCGCAGACCGAACGGCTGTACATGCTGGACATCCTCACCGGCGAGAACACCACTTTGGCGGTGTACGAGAATTCGCCGCTGGGGCTGTGCACGCCCGGCGTGTGCGATACGGCGGTGGCGTATGTGGCGCCCGACCCCGACAGGCCCGACAGCACGCAGTACAACCTGATCTACCTGCAGCCCATCGACGGCAGCCAGGCGCGGGTGATCGAACCCGGCATGTACGCGTACAACCCCGTCACAAACGGCAGCTCCGTGGCGTGGAGCGACGGGATGGGCAACGCCAGCGCCTCGCTGTACGTCAGCGTCAACGGCGGCATGAGCAGAAAGCTGGCCGACAACGTCTCGGGGTACGGCATGGCCGACAACTTCGTGGCGTGGAGCGAGCAGGGCCGCATCTACACGTACGACCTCAACACCGGCAAAAAGGGGCGCGTCTCGCGCCCGGCGGAATACGCGCTCCTGGCCTCGGTCTCGCACCACGCGGTGGCGTGGTTTGACATCACGGCGGAAAAGCGCGAGCAGGACATCCTCAAATTTGCGATTTTGGATTAGGTGAAACATGGCAAAGGCAAAGACGGTTTTTATCTGCAAGCAATGCGGCTACGAGTCGGGCCGGTGGATGGGCAAGTGCCCAAGCTGTGGCGAGTGGAACACCATGGAGGAGGAGCAGGCCTTTACCGGTTCGGCATCGGCCAAAAAGGACTATGTGAAGCGGACGGCGCACATCGTCAGGATGAACGAGATCGACCTCGCCCCCACGCCGCACCAACCCATCGGCATCGGGGAGCTGGACCGCGTGCTGGGCGGCGGCCTGGTCGAGGGCGCGGTGGTGCTGGTGGGCGGCGAGCCGGGCGTGGGCAAGTCCACGCTGTTGCTGCAGGCGTGCGAACTGGTGGCGCAGACGGGGCGCACGGTGCTGTACGTCTCGGGCGAGGAGTCGGCGCGGCAGGTCAAGATGCGCGCAAGGCGCCTGGGCACGACGGCGGATGCGCTGTACATGCTGGCCGAAACCGACATGGACGCCATCTGCGAGGCGGTGGCGCAGCAGAGCGCGCCGCTGGTGGTCATCGACTCCATCCA
>DXZF01000007.1 GCA_019415425.1 Bacillota bacterium
ATGTGATGCTCTTTGACGAACCCACTTCCGCACTGGACCCCGAGATGGTCGGCGAAGTGCTGGCTGTTATCCGCGATCTGGCGGAGGGGGGCATGACCACCGTCATCGTCACGCACGAGATGGGATTTGCCCGCGAGATCAGCAACCGCGTGCTGTTTATGGACGGCGGCGTGATTGCCGAATCCGGCCCGCCGCAGCAGATCTTTGGCGAAGCGCAAAATCCGCGCACGCGCGAATTCTTGAGCAAGGTGCTCTATTGAACCCGATACAGGCAAAAAGAACCGCCAACCCGGCTCACTCCGGGGCGGCGGTTTTTTGCTTCCGTCCGTTTTTTGCACGCGGCTTTTCAAAGGCAGGGGCCATGCGCTATGATAAAGCCAAACTGTATTTGTAAGAGGAGGCACGACAATTGTTGCCAATCCATCTGGATGCAAACGCCTGCGTGCACCATCTCAGCCGTGCCATCGCGTGCCCTACCTTTGGCTACGTAGATCAGACGCACGGCAATACCCAGGCGTTTTTTCGGCTACAGCAACAGCTGGAGCAGGATTTTCCAAAGTGTTTTCAAACGCTGACCTACCGCACCGTCAACACCTTTTCACGCCTGTACCGCTGGGCGGGGAGGGATGGCGGCAAGCCGCCGATTTTGCTGATGGCGCACCAGGATGTGGTGCCCATCTCGCCCGGTACAGAGAAGGATTGGGTGCACCCGCCGTTTTCCGGAGCAATTGCGGACGGATGCGTGTGGGGGCGCGGTGCGATCGACATGAAGAATACGCTCATCGCGCTGTTTGAGGCGATGGAATACCTCATTGGGCAGGGATTCGTACCCGAGCAGGACGTGTACCTGTGCACCGGGCACGATGAGGAGATCATGGACGTACACGGCAGCATGGCGGTGGCGCAGCTGTGCCGCGACGAGGGACTGCACTTTGAATTTGTGCTGGATGAAGGCGGCAGTTTCATGGATGGAGCGGCCTTTGGCGCTCCGGGTACGACTTTGGCCAGCGTATGCGTGTATGAAAAGGGCTATTGTGATGTGCGCCTGACGTGCCGCAGCGAGGGCGGGCACAGCAGCCGGCCGGGCGATTGTACGGCGCTGGGCGAAATGGCGCGTGCGCTCATCGCGCTGGAGCAGAACAAATTTCCCATCCGCGCCACACAGACGCTGCTCGACTTGTACAGCATCCTGGCCCCTTACTGCGAACCGCAGACAAAGCAGATGGCACTGCAACCCCAAGTATACGGCCAGCAGCTGGCGCAACGGCTGGCACAGAGCGGGCCGTACGGCAATGCCATGGTGCGCACCACCACGGCCGTGACGCAGATCGGAGCCTCGGAGGCCCCCAACGTGCTGCCGCAGCGCGTGTGGGCCAATGTCAATTTCCGCCTCAATGCGGGCGATACGATGGAGGATTTGCGGCGCTTTGTAGAGCGGATTGTGGGGCCACAGTTTGAAGTTGAATTGCCCATCGCCTGGAATCCCACCAAGCAGGCGCGCGTTCAGGCGCGGGGCTATCGGCTGATCGCGCAGACGCTTGCGTCCTTCTACCCCGATGTGGTGGTCGCGCCAATGGCGTTCTTTGGCGGCACCGACAGCCGCTGCTTTGACGATCTGGCAGACGATGTGTATAAGTACATGCCGTTTTTGTCGCATATGAAGTATGCCGCCACCATGCATGGCACCAATGAGCGGATTGATATCGACGATTATCTGCGGGGAATCGCATTTTATATCCGCTTGATTGAGGCCGCATGCGGCGCTGAAAGATGAGGAGGAGATACACATGCAAGCCATTTTGGATCCGCAGCTGAACGATCTGCAACTTGCCGAGCGCCTGGGGGCGATGATTCGCTTTCGGACGGTGAGTAACGCCGATCATGAAAAGATCGACAGGGAGGCCTTTTTGGGGCTGCACGCGTATTTGGAGCAGACGTACCCGCTTGTGCACAAGCATCTGACTAAGACGGTGATCAATGATTACAGCTTGCTGTACCACTGGAAGGGCACGGGCGAGGGGAAAGAAAAGCCGTTATTGCTGATGGCGCACCAGGATGTGGTTCCCGTATCCCCCGGCACAGAGGGCGATTGGGTGCACGGCGGCTTTTCGGGCGAGATTGCGGACGGATGCGTGTGGGGCCGCGGGGCGATCGATATCAAAGTGATGATCCTGGGGGAAATGGAAGCGGTGGAATATCTGCTCTCACAGGGATTTACGCCCAAACAGGACATCTACTTGGCATATGGGCACGACGAAGAGCTCATCGGCAAGGACGGCTGTACGCGCATTGCGCAGTATCTGCAGGAGCAGGGCGTGGAACTGGGCATGGTGCTGGACGAGGGCGGTTCGTTTGGCAAGGGCGAGCGCTCAGGCGTGCCCGGAAAGGTGATCGCCAGTATCGGCATCTTTGAGAAGGGATATTGCGATCTGCAACTGACCGTGCAGGACGAAGGCGGGCACAGCAGCCGGCCGGGGGAGAGCACGGCGCTGGGGGAACTGGCGCGCGCAATTGACGCCATTGAGCGAAACAAGTTTGCACCGGCGCTGCCGGATCCCGTCCGGCGGTTCTACCAGACGTTGGCGCCGTACCTGAGCGACCCGACTTTACAGCGTGCCGCGCAGATGGCCGATAC
>DXZF01000070.1 GCA_019415425.1 Bacillota bacterium
ACATGGGCACGTGCCCACACAGCGCCTCCAGCGCCTGTAGAAAGGCCGCGCATACGGCACAGAACGCTTCGCGGGACAGCCCGTTTTCATTGTGCGGCGCCACGCACAGCCGAAAGTCAGGCACCAGGCCGGAAAGCGCGCTGAAAAACCAGGCGGCCTCCTGTTGCGCCGTCTGCTCGTCGCGCGCGAGCAATGTATGAATAAAACCCAACAAAAGTCCTTGTTCGCCGGCGTGCTTGGCATCCTGCCGCAGATACGGATCCACCCATTGCGTACCGGCTGTGGCATGCAGCACCACCGCCTCCACGCCGTCTTCACGCAATTGCGCGAAATCCACCATGCCCTGCCAGCACGACAGCTCGATGGCGCGGTAATCATCCGGGGTCACGGGTTGCATAGGAATCCCTCCTTTACAGCTTAAAATGGCTTCGTTTTTCATTGTATGCGGCAAAATGCGCAAACGTGATTGCGGGATGGGGATGCTTTGCGGCGCTGTGGCAGATACTATGGCAAACGCATCTTCAATGGAGGAATTGAACTTGATGACACATCCATCCATCTGGCAACAGACACAGGAACTGCCGCAGTTTACTGCCCTGCAGGGCGATGTCGACACAGAGGTGCTCGTGGTGGGCGCGGGCATGGCCGGGCTTTGTACGGCGCATGAACTGGTGCAGCGCGGCCATGCGGTCACACTCATCGATGCGGGCGAGATCGCCCAGGGCGCCACCGCCGGCACCACCGGCAAGATCACGCTGCAGCACGGCACGCTGTACCACCGTTGGCGCACGCAGCTCGGCGACGACATGGCCCGCGAACTGGCCCGTGCCAACACCCGTGCCGTACAGCGCATGTACCGGCTTGCACAGCGGTTCGACTGCGACCTGTCGGAGCAACCGGCCATCCTGTACGCCGCCACCAAAGAGGGGGCGGACATGCTGGCGCGCGAACGAGAAGCGTACGAGGCACTGGACATCCCGTTTGCAGCGCAAGCGCCTGCGCCCCTGTGGGACCTGCCACACAAGGTGGCGCTGTGCGTACCCGGCCAGTATATGTTCCATCCACTGCGGTTTGTAGATGGCCTCGTCAGAGAATTGCAGGCGGGAGGCGCGGCGATCTACACCCACACGCGTGCACTGGAGCTGTGTGAAAACGGCGTACGCACCGACGGCGGCACTGTGACGGCCGATCATACCGTCATCTGTACGCACTACCCGTTTGTCAACGTGCCGGGATTTTATTTCATCAAGATGGAGGCGCGGCGCGATTATGCCATTGCCTTTGCGGGGCCTGCGCTTGGCGGCATGTATCTGAGCGCCGAAGAGAGCGGCCTCTCGCTGCGCAACGCCACCGTGCACGGCAAGCGCTACGTGCTCTCGGTAGGCGCCGGACACAAGACGGGTGAACAGGAATCCGATACCAACGCCTATGAAGAGCTGCTGCGCCGCACGCAGGCGCTCTTTGGCAAGGTGGAAGTGGCATATCGCTGGTCGGCACAGGACTGCATGCCCTTTGACAAGCGGCCGTACATCGGGCGGCTGTCCAGCGCGCGGGAGGACGCGTATGTCGTCACCGGCTTTCAGAAATGGGGCATGGCGCAGAGCGCGTTGGCAGCTGAGATCATTGCAGATGCCATCGAGGGGAAGGA
>DXZF01000071.1 GCA_019415425.1 Bacillota bacterium
ATGCGGCGCAGACGGCATTGCTGTGTGGGATGCTGTACGCACTTCTGGGCAGCGTGGGCCGCGCGCTGTTGCCGCGCGGGCGACACGGAAACGGATGGCAGGCACAACTATGGCCCAATTTTGACGCGCCGGATCTGCGCGGTCAACTGACATGCATAGTTTCTTTCCGCATTGTGCAAATTATAAGCGCTGCCATTGCGTGGCGAATTGCACAAAAAAGGAGTCACTCTACATGATGCATCCAATTGAAAATATGATGAAGAGTTCCATGGAACAGATCCGTGAAATGGTGGATGTCAACACCATTATCGGCGACCCTGTCCACACGCCGGATGGCGCGGTGATCCTGCCCGTCTCCAAGGTCTCCTTCGGATTCGTATCGGGCGGCGGCGAATACGGCAAAGGGGGAAGCGTGCGCGAGAGCAGCAAGGACCTGACGGAAAACCCCTTTGCAGGTGGTAGCGGCGCCGGCATCAGCCTGCATCCGGTCGGCTTTGTGGTCGTCTCGGGCGAAAGCGTACGGCTGCTGCCCATCGAGACCAATTCTCCGTTTGACCATCTGTCGGAGATCGTTCCGCAGGTGTTCCAATTCGCCAAAGAGCTGATCGCACAGAAGGGGAAAAAGGAGAAAGATGCAAAACAGGATACGAAACAACAGCAATCTGCTGAAGTGCAGGTAGAAATTCATGCGGACGGTCCTGACGACGTACTCGATATGCCATAAAAAGGGACAAACGGACAAGAGCGGGCAACCGCTCTTTTTTGCATATCGGTTTTTTGCAGGGCATACACATCACAGAAAGGGTGATGAAGCGATGAAACAGGTTCGTTGGCAACTGGCCGTGCTGCTCTGCCTGGCGATGTGCTGCCTGATGGGCGCATCCACCATCACACCGCCGCAAACGTCGGCCAACGGTGCGTGCGTAGTAGAAGTCGACAGCGGCCGCGTGCTGTGCGTCAAAAATGCAGATCAGCAGATGCCCATGGCCAGTACGACCAAAATCATGACGGCTCTTGTCGCCATTGAAAAGGGAAATCTCGAACAGGTTGTCACGGCCACAAGTCCGGCCGTGGGCGTGGAGGGCTCCAGCATCTACCTCAAAGAGGGGGAACAGTTTACGCTCAAGGACCTTCTCTATGGACTGATGCTGCGCTCGGGCAACGACTCCGCCGTTGCCATTGCGTGTGCAGTCGGTGGGTCTGTCGATGGCTTTGTGGAGATGATGAACCAAAAGGCGGCAGAATTGGGCGCCACACACACGCACTTTGCCAATCCGCACGGCCTGCCGGCCGACGGGCATTACACCACGGCCAGAGATCTGGCCATCATCTCGGCGTATGCCATGCGAAATCCCGTGTTTGCAGAGATTGTCTCTACCAAATCCATTACCATCCAACCGGATGGCGAAGGGGAAGCGCGCCTGCTGCAGAACAAAAACAAGTTGCTCACACAGTTCAATGGCGCCACGGGCATCAAGACGGGCTATACCAAGGAGGCCGGCAAATGCCTGGTTGGCTCGGCCGAACGCGATGGAAAGCGCGTTGTGGCGGTGGTGCTGGGCGCACCCGATATGTGGAACGACGTGCAGACGCTCATGGAGGTTTCGCTCAACGCGCTGGAACACCGCGTAGCCGTCCACAATCAGGACCCGATGGGGACCGTGGCCGTGGAAAACGGGTTGGAAGATCAAGTGATGGCGTTGACACAGGGAGAATATGCGCTGACCCTGCTCAAAGAAGAGAGCGATGCGCTGCACGTGCAGGTGGAGCTACCCAATACGATTGCGGCCCCGGTCCAGCAGGGACAGGAGCTTGGGCAGGCCGTGGTGATGCTTGGGCAGGAGGAACTTGCGCGCATTCCGCTTGTCGCCGATCGGTCGGTTGGGATCAAGACGTACGAGTACCACCTTCAAAAGGTGATCGATTTTTGGCTTCGCAATGTAACTTGACCCGCATGGTTTCTACCCCTATAATAAAGACAAAAGTAGCGTAAAAGGGGCGCAAGACGCTGTTCGACCGGCATCACGCCCCTTTATCAGCGCATATACCGACGTCGCTTGAAAGGGATACTGGCAGGCACAGCGCGTACAGCTTGCCGGTTTCAGCGTTGCTGGAACGCCGCGGATGCCCGTTTGAGCGGCTTTTTTTGGAGGTTTTGTGTTTGTTGCCCACCGTGCGTTTGCAAAAGTACTTGGCTGAATGCGGCGTCGCTTCGCGCCGCGCCAGCGAAGCGATCATCCTCGCCGGGCGCGTCAAGGTCAACGGACAGGTCGTCACACAGATGGGCGTACAGATCACGCCTGGCAAGGATCTCGTATCGGTGGATGGCAAGCGCGTTGCCCAAAGAGCCAACCATGCGTACTACATGTTCTACAAGCCGCGGGGCGTGGTATGTACGATGTCGGATGAAAACGGGCGCAAGTGCGTAGCGGATTTTTTCAAACAGCACAGGCGCAGGCTGTACCCAGTAGGCAGGCTGGATATGGACTCCGAGGGGCTGTTGCTCGTGACGGATGACGGCGCCTTTGCCAACCGCGTCATGCACCCCAAAAACGGCGTGCGAAAGGTTTACCTCGCCACGCTGGACAAGCCGTATGGGCAGGCGCTGGCACAGGCGCTGACAGATGGCTTACAGATTGGGGATGAACGCCCTGCCAGGGCGTACAACGTCAGCTACCGCAACCGTAAAGACGGCAAAAGCGTCGTGGAATTGACGCTGACCGACGGCCGAAACCGCCAGGCGCGCCGCATGTTTGAAGCGCAGGGATTTGCCGTGCTGCGCCTCAAGCGCATCCGCATTGGTGAGTTGGAATTGTCGGACTTGAAGCCGGGCGCCTCCATGCGCTTGAGCCAGGAGCAGGCGCAGCGTGTCTTTGGCAAAGCCTGAACGTTTGACTGGAAGGAGAATGTGCCATGCAGGAAAATGAACTGGATGTCATGCAGCGCATTGCAAGCCACAGCGTCAAGATGAGCAAAGGGCAAAAGCGCATTGCCTCGTTCATTCTCAACCATTATGATCGCGCGTCGTTTATGACCGCGGCCAATCTGGGCCTGTGTGCGGATGTGAGCGAGAGCACGGTTGTGCGTTTTGCCATGGCGTTGGGGTATGAGGGCTTCCCCGAGATGCAGGCGGCCCTGCAGGAACTGGTGCGCAACAAGCTGACCAATCAACAGCGCATCGAACTGGTGGACAGCGGAGATGAAAAGAGCACCATCATCGAGACGCTCAAGGCGGATATGAACAACCTGCGCAGCACCATCGATGAGGTAGATCCAGCCGAGTTTTCGCGCATGCTGGATTGCCTGGTGGAAAGCCGTGAGGTGTACATCTGCGGGCATCGCAGCTCTTCGGTGCTGGCGCAGTTTTTGGAGTACTATCTGAGTTACATTTTCCCGCATATTCACTTGTTGACAACCGGCGTGCAGGATTACTATGATCGGCTCACACGCATCAATGAAAAGGACATCCTCATCGCCATTTCGTATCCGCGCTATTCCAATCGTACGGTGGAGGTGGCGCGCATTGCCAAGCAGAAGGGAACGCCGGTGTGTGCCATTACCGACAGCCGCGTGGCGCCGATTGCCAAGCTCTCGGATTTCTGCCTGATGGCAAAGAGCAGCATGGCGACGTTTGTCGATTCCATGGTTGCCCCGATGAGCATCATCAACGCCATCATCGTCGCGTGTGGACAGCGCAGAAAGAGCGATTTGCAGGCGTACTTTACAGAGCTTGAACACATTTGGAAGAGCTATCACGTCTATTCTGAACCGGATGGGAGATCGTAACAGTGAGATTGTACATCGTTCGACATGGTGAGACGCAATGGAACAAGCAGGGGAAAATCCAGGGGAAACTGGATACGGAACTGACGCCCGATGGCGTACAACAGGCCAAAAACGTGGCCAAGCGACTCAAAAACATCTGCTTTGACGCCGCGTATAGCAGCCCGCTCAATCGCGCGCGTGTGACGGCGGAATACATCCTCGCAGCACAGCAGCAGCCGCTTGAACTGCATTTGGACGATACCCTCATGGAACTGGGCTATGGGGCCTGGCAAGGGCTTTCTTTTGACCAGGTCAAACAGACGGATCCGGAAAACTGGTTTTTAAACCGCTATTCGCCCTCCCTTATGCGCATCGAAGGGGCGGACAGCGTGGTGGAGCGCGTCGCGCAGGCGCGTTCGTTTGTCCATTCGCTCTATCAGATGTATCCCACGGGGACGGTGCTGATCACTTCGCACGCCTTTGCCATTCGCATTCTGATGGCGGCATGCATGGGGCTGCCCATCGAAGCGACGCGCTTTTTCGCCTTTGGGAATACGTCCGTCTCGATTATGGATTTGACCGAGAACGGACCGCGCCTGGTGCTGATGGGCGATGTGCAGCACAACGAAAAAGGGGTACAGTATGAGTAAGCCGGTGGTGGTCATTGGCGGCGGCCCAGCCGGCGTGATGGCGGCACTGCGCGCGAGAGAGCGCGGCCTGGATGTCACGCTGCTGGAGGCTACGCCGCGGCTGCTCAACAAATTGCGCATCAGCGGAAAAGGGCGGTGCAATTTGACCAACGCCGCACAGCCGCAGCAATTTTTATCGCAAATCGTACACGGTGGGCGCTTTTTCCAAAGCGCCTTTTATGCGTTTGACAATCAGGCGCTGATGGCGTGGGTAGAGGCTTTGGGCGTGCCGCTCAAGGTGGAGCGCGGGCAACGTGTGTTTCCCCAGAGCGACCGGGCGCACGATGTGGCGGATGCGCTGACGCGCGCGCTCAGCCAGACAGGCGTCCGGGTGCGCTATCGGGCGCGCGTGCAGTCGATCGATTTGTGCGATCATCGGGTGGCGTCCGTTCGCCTCACGGATGGACACCGCATCCCCTGCGGCGCCTGCATCCTCGCCACGGGAGGGAAGAGCTATCCCGTTACCGGTTCCACTGGCGATGGATATGCGCTGGCGCAGTCATGTGGGCACACCGTGACGGCATTGTCTGCCTCCCTCGCCCCGATACAGACCGCAGAGACCTGGGTGCGCAGCGTGCAGGGGTTGTCGTTGAAAAACGTACAGCTCACCGCGTGGGCAGAACAAAAGCGCGTCTATCGAGAGCAGGGGGAGATGCTGTTTACCGATCAGGGCGTCTCGGGCCCACTGGTGCTCTCCGCCTCTGCACATCTGGATGCGTCGCACGCATGCGAACTGTCGATTGACCTGAAGCCGGCGCTCTCAAACGAGCAGCTCGATGCACGCATCCAGCGCGATTTGCTGGCAAACAGCAACAAGGCGTTTCAAAATGGCATTGCCGGCCTGTTCCCGCATTCGCTTGTGCCGGTGATGGTACGGTTGAGCGGAATCGACCCGCAAAAGCCATGCCATCAGGTGACGCGAAAGGAGCGGATGGGTTTGATCGCGCGCATCAAGGATCTGCGATTGCACGTACGGCAGATTGGCCCCATTGAGGCGGCCATTGTCACGCGTGGCGGCGTGGAGCTGCGCGAAGTATCGCCCAAGACCATGCGCAGTAAACGCATTCAAAACCTCTCCTTCTGTGGGGAAGTGTTGGATTTGGACGCGTACACCGGCGGTTTCAATTTGCAGATCGCCTTTTCCACAGGCTATGCAGCAGGTTCGTTTTGTGAGATAATAGAAGGGATATAGGATATGAGGGGTGTTTGGGATGGCATATTTGCATTGTAACTTCTTTTCAGAAGCGCTCGAACAGGCCACGAGCATGGACGTGCTTTTGCCGGAGGGAATTCAGAGCTGTACCAGTATGGAATCCAATTTCGTTGAAGGGGATTTCCCGGTCCTCTATCTTCTGCACGGCTACAGTGGGGACGATACGGTCTGGATGCGCTACACGGCATTGGAGCGCTATGCCGGAAAGTACCCGTTGGCCATTGTGATGCCGCGCGGCAACCATGGCTTTTACGTCGATGGCGATTGGGGATACAACTATTACACGTTCATCACCGAGGAATTGCCGCAGAAGGTCAAGCACTTTTTCAACGTCTCGAGCCGGCGGGAGGACACGTTTATTGCCGGCCTGTCGATGGGCGGATACGGCACGCTGCGCTGTGCGTTGGGGCGTCCAGATCTGTATGCAGCCGCCGCATCGATGTCGGGATTTTTGGATGTAGAGGCGGCGTATCACGGCAACACGATGCGCGAGCACGCCAGAAACAACATGGGCGGTACGCTTGAAGAGATCCAAAGGCGCGATCACGATCTGTTGCAGCTGTTGAAGAAGAACGTCAAAGCCGGCGTGGAGCTGCCCAAATTGTACATCACCTGCGGTACGGAAGACCGTCTGTATCAGCACAGCGTGCACATGCGCGAAAAATGCATAGAGCTGGGCGTGCCACTCACCTATACCGAGGCACCGGGTGTGCATGACTGGATCTATTGGGATCAAGCCATACAGGATATTCTGGCGTGGCTGCCCATCCGGGAGGGCTAAAGATTGGATCACCGTTTACAACAGGATTCGCCGGTCTATGCGCACAGCTTTGAGGTCGCGCGCGCTGCACTGCGCCTTGCGGCCAGCCTGACGCGCGAAGAGGAGCGCACCATCAAAGAAGAGTATCAGCAAAAGGGAATTCGCGGTTGTGCCGTGGACTTTGGCGGCGAATACAACAACAGCGTGGCCAAGGTGGTAGAGCGCGCCGTGGTGGCCGCCAAACGCGAAAACATCATTGCCGACAGGCACAATGAAGTGGGCGTGGTTGCGGGCGCTGCGCATGAGGCCATGCAGCAGATTGCCAGCCGTGCGATGGGCTTGTCCATTGGCGGCAAGATCGGCATCGCCCGCCAGGATGAACACCTGACGGTGTGCGTGTTTTTCGGCGTTGGGCTTCTGCACTTAAACGAAGTGACGGTGGGGCTTGGACATCGCGCGCTATAGGAGGAACCGCTGTATGCAGCAACATTTGGTCATTGCCATCGATGGGCCGGCCGGAGCCGGCAAGAGCACGGTGGCAAAGCAGCTGGCCACGCGCTTTCATGTACATGTATTGGATACGGGTGCACTGTTCCGCGCGTTTGCGCTGTGCGTATTGCGAAAGGGGATCGATCCGCTGGATGCGCCCGCAGTCGAGCAGGCGCTCAAGGACGCCCGGTTGGATATCGAAACGACCGCACAGGGGCAGCGGACGCTGCTCAACGGCGAAGACGTCTCGGCGCTGATCCGTACGCCCGAGGTATCCGCCGGGGCGTCGGCATTGGGGGCGAACCCCTATGTGCGAGGGGTATTGACGCAGCAGGTGCGGCAGATCGCACAGACCCGTTCGCTGGTCGTGGACGGGCGCGACGTGGGGACGGCGATGCTGCCAGACGCCAAGGTCAAGTTTTTTTTGACGGCTTCCGCAGAGGAGCGGGCACGCCGGCGCATGCTGGAGCAGCAGGCGGCTGGGCAACAGCAGCGTTTCGAAGCGGTTTTACAGGAAATCGAGCAGCGCGACGCCTTTGACATGCAGCGCGAAATCGCGCCGCTTTGTCAAGCAGAGGATGCGCATGTGGTGGATTCCACCGGCCTGACCATTGCCGATGTGGTCAGCCAGATGGCGCGCATCGTGGAGGCATCGCTGTGAAAGAGGAGAATTTTCCCAAGAAAAAGACGTGGTTGTATCGCATCGGTTGGCCGGTGGTGTGGGTATTCTGCAAACTGGTTTTCCGCCTGAAGATCATTCGCCAGGCGCCCGCGCTTCCTGACGGCGCAATGGTCTTGTGCGGCAATCACCTGCACGCGCTGGATCCGCTGCCATTTTCCATGATCACACGCCGGCAGATCTACTACATGTCCAAAAAAGAGGTGTTCCAAAAGCGCTTTTTGGGCTGGCTGGTCACACAGCTGGGCGCATATCCCGTCGACCGGGAGGGGAACGACATCAAGAGTGTGCGGCATACGCTTTCGCTTTTGAAAAAGGGAGGCGTCATTGGCATTTTCCCGGAGGGCACTCGCAGCAAAGACGGGCAGGTGCACGCATTTCACTCCGGTGCAGCGATGTTTGCGCTGCGCACCGGCGCTGCATTGGTACCGGTTGGGTTTTACGGTACCTTCAAGCCGTTTTCCAAGCTGGTGATGATCGTCGGCGCACCGATGGATCTTTCGGCCTATATGGCACAAAAAGCGGATAACGATACAATTGCGGAAGTGACACAGTGCCTGCGTGCGCGTGTCATGGAGTTGGTGGAGCAGGCAAAACAATGTGTGCAAAAATCATAGAAGGCAAACACAACGGATTCTGTTTTGGCGTACAGAGCGCGGTGGATGCAGTAGAAGAGGCGTTGCGCACCCATCAGACAGTCTATACCTTTGGGCCCATCATTCACAATGAAGCCGTGGTACAGCGCCTGAAGGAGAAAGGCGCTGTCTGTGCAGACGCCATCGAAGAGGTGCCCTGTGGCGGCACGCTGGTCATTCGCAGCCACGGTGCGCCGCCCAGCGTCTATCGCGCCTGTCAGGAGCGTGGGCTTTGCGTCATTGACGCCACGTGCCCGTTTGTGGCGCGCATCCACCAAATCGTGGCGGAGGCGACGCGCCAGGGAAGGCGTGTGGTCATCGCGGGGCGTGCGGACCATCCAGAGGTCATCGGTATCTATGGCTTTTGTGGCGAGGGGGCCTGCATCGTGGACAGCGCCGATCACCTGCCAGCATTTGCGCCCGAGGAACGGCTGTTTTTGGTGGCACAGACGACGTTTATTCCTTCTGAGTTTGCACGCATTGAAGCGGCGCTCAGGGAGAAGGTGGCGGATGTCGTCAGCCAGAACACCATCTGCCAGGCGACGGAGCAGCGCCAGAAAGAGGCCGATGCGCTGAGCCGACAGTGCGATGCAATGGTCGTTGTGGGGGGCAAACACAGCAGCAACACCCGCAAATTGATGGAAATTTGCAAAAAAAATTGCCAAAACACACAAATTGTTGAAACTGCGGGCGATGTATCAGTTGAAAAACTGCCGTTAAATGGTATAATAGGGATTGTTGCAGGTGCATCTACACCGCAATGGTCAATCAGGGAGGTAATAGCCAGCATGAATGAACAAGATCTCAATGTCCCCGTCGTCGAAGAACAGGTCGACGCCACAACGCCGCAAGTGGAAGAAGCGGCCCCTGTCACCGAAAGCGAGCCGGTGGCTGCACAGCAGACCGAGCCCGAAAAAGAAGCCGAACCCGAGCGCGAGTTGACGCCGGAAGAGAGCTTTGAGCGTGACTTGGAGAAATCCCTGGTGCGTATCCGCCCCGGCCAGATCAAAAAGGGCACGGTTGTACAGATTGTGGGCGATGACGTATTTGTGAACATCGGCTATAAAGCGGATGGCGTGATCCCGCAGAGTGAGCTTTCAACCGATCCCAAAGTTTCCGCAGCGGATATCCTTGCCGTTGGTGACGAGGTCAGTGTGGAGATTTTGAAGGTCAACGATGGCGAAGGCAACGTGTTGCTTTCCAAAAAGGCAGTCGATCGCCGTAACGCAGACCGTCAGGCAATTGCTGACCTGGAAGACGGACGCTATTTTGACGTTACCGTCCGGCAGGCAGTCAAGAGCGGCGTACTCACTGAGTATCGCGGCGCCCGTGTGTTCATTCCGGCCTCTCAGCTCTCTGATCGCTACGTGGAAAACCTGGAAGAGTTTGTCGGCAAGAAGTTGACCGTCAAAGCCATCGAAGTCGATAAGTCGCGCCGCCGCGTGGTGGCCAGCCATCGCCAGGTGCTGCGCGAGCAGGCCATCGCCGCCAGGAAAGAAAAGTATGCGCAGTTTGAGCCCGGCC
>DXZF01000072.1 GCA_019415425.1 Bacillota bacterium
GGCAGGCCTTTTTCACGCTGAGCACCGGCATGGGCAGCATGGCGCTGTTTGCCAGCTACATCGGCCGGGAGCGCACGCTTTTGGGCGAATCGCTCTCCATCGCCACGCTGGACACGCTGGTGGCGCTGTGCGCCGGGCTCATCCTCTTTCCCGCCTGCTTTGCCTACGGGGTCAGCCCGCACAGCGGCCCGCCGCTGATCTTCCAGACGCTGCCCAACCTGTTCAACGCCATGCCGCTGGGCAGGCTGTGGGGGGCGCTGTTCTTTCTATTCCTGGCCTTTGCCGCGCTCTCCACGGTGATCACCGTGTTTGAAAACATCGTCTCCTTCGCCATGGACCTGTGGGCCTGGCCGCGCAAAAAGGCGTGCCTGATCAACGCCGTGCTGCTCATCGCGCTCTCGCTGCCGTGCGTGTTGGGCTTTAACGTGCTGCGCGCCGTGCACCCGCTGGGCGGCGACAGCACCATCATGGACTTTGAGGACTTCCTGGTCTCCAACAATCTGCTGCCGCTGGGCGCGCTGGTGTACGCCGCCTTTTGCTGCAACAAGCGCGGCTGGGGCTTTGAGGCCTTCTTGCGCGAGGCCAACGCCGGCCGGGGGCCCAAGTTCCCGCGGTGGCTGCGCCCTTACGTCCGGTACGTCATCCCGGCCATCGTCCTCACCGTGCTCATCGGCGGGTACGTCCAGATGGGCAGCGGGTGAGCGCCATCCGCTCTGGCCACGCCTGCCCGCGCGTTATTGGCCGGGCTGTAGCGGCGCATCCGGCCGGTTGCACGCGCGGCGCGTGCGGATGAGGATGACGGCGGCCATCCCTGCGGCCAGCACCGCGGTGGCCGCAAAATTGAGCCAGATGCCCGTCAGCCCCAGCGGCCACAGCACGACGATGAACAGCACCGGGAAGAGCAGCGCCGTGGAGGCCGAGAGCAGCGAGGCCGGCACCGGCTTTTCAATCGCCAGCATGTAGCTCTGCGTGGCAAAGGAGAACCAGCGTGTCAGGTACGTCAGGCTGAACAGGCGCAGCGCGCCGGTGGCGGTATCGATCAGCTGCGCCCCCGCATCCGAGACGAACAGCGCCGTGATCTGCTGCGGGAAGGCGAGCAGGACGGCCATCGCCAGCAGCGAGACGACCGCGCTGGCGACGTAGCAGTACGTTTCGATGGCCCGCACCCTGGAAAACTGCTGCGCGCCCCAGTTGTACCCCACCGCGGGCTGCAGGGAATCGCACATGCCGTACAGCAGCGGCTGAATGAACCCTTCGGCAAACATCAGGATGCCGTACACCGATACGGCCATCTCGCCGCCGATGCGCACCAGAATCGCGTTCATCAGGATGGACGTGATCCGGCCCGCGATGTTGTTCAGGAAATTGGGGCTGCCGCAGGCGACGATCTGCCGCACCAGGCGGGCGTGGAACCGCGGCTTGCAAAACCGGAGCACCGCCCGCTTGCGCAAAAAGGGAATCAGGCTGAGCAGCACGCACACGAACATGCTGGTACACGTGGCCAGCGCGGCCGCCCAGATCCCCCAGCCGAACACGCCCAGAAACAGCACTTCCAACAGGCAGCTGAGGACCGACATCAGCACGTTCATCCACATGCTGCCGCGGATGTACCCGCAGATGCGCAGGTAGTTGTCCACGGCAAACAGCATGGTCGTGCCGGGCGAGCAGAGCGCGTACACCTGCAGATACTGCACCGCCAGGCGCGCAAATTCCCCCTGCGCGCCCATCAGCCGGATCAGCAGCGGCGCCGCTGCGAACAGGATTCCGCCGATCAGCACGCCCGTGGCCACGATCAGAATGCACGAACAGGTGAAGATATTGCACGCCTCCTGCTCCTCCCGCTTGCCCAGCGAGATGGAGATGGGCACGGCGGATCCAAAGCCGATCAGATCTGCGAGCGAAAAGTTGATGATCACAAACGGCATCGCGAGATTGAGCGCGGCAAAGGCCAGTTCCCCGATAAACTGGCCGACGAATACGCCGTCCAGCGTCTGGTACAGCGCCGAAGCCAGCATGCTGACGGCGCCGGGAATGGCGGCGAGAAAGAACAGCTTTCTCGGCGGCGTTTGGGAGAACAGTGTGCTGGAGTTCATGGGAGTCATCCTTTCCTCGTATCGCTGTGCGCCGCGTGCCGGGCACGGCCGCGCCGCAAAGGGGCCTGCGCCACGGCCCTCATGGGGCCGGCGGCGCGTCCAGCTTGCCGACCTCCTGCTGCAACAGCGCCACATACCGCTCTGTGGAGGCGATCAGCGCCTGCCGCTGCTGCGGCGTCAGGCCCTGCAGCGCCCGCAGCTCCGCGCACATCAGCGGGTCGATGATCTGCTCCGTGGCCTGCCTTCCCTTTTGCGTGAGCGCCACCCGCTTGTTCTTCCGGTTGCCCGCCATGGCGCTCAGCGCGATGAATCCCTGTCTTTCAAGCTGTTTGAGGGCCGAGTTGATGGTCTGCGGCGAGGCGTGCCAGGTGGCGCTGATTTCCCGCTGCGTGTGGCACTGGCTCTCGCGCAGCGAATACAGCAGCCACAGGTGCGTATCGGAAAGGCCATGCGCCCTGGCATAGCGGTGATAGATTTTGTCCATCTCCTTGTAGAGCTGGTTGAACGCCGCAAGCGGCCCTGCAATCGAAGTATCCATGTGTCCCTCACTTTTATCCGAAAACGGACAAACTGCATTGTGCCTCAAACGCCGTGCATTGTCAAGCGTGCGCGTTTGCCGGCGGCGCAGTGCGTGCACAAAAAAAGCGCCCAATCGGGCGCTCATCCGGGCTCATACGCAGCTGCCGCGCACGATCTGCGGCAGCGCCAGCAGCGAGTCGATCTCGTAGTCCACCGCAATGCCGAGGTCGTTTTGCGCGTGCTGCGGGTTGAACCAGCACGTGTCAAAGCCCATGGCCTTGGCGCCGCCCATATCGGCGTAGAGCGAGTCGCCCACCATCAGCACGCGCGCCGGGTCGATGGGCCCGATCTGCGCCAGCACCGCGTCAAAGAAGGCGCGGGTGGGCTTTTGCGCGCCGATGCGTTCCGAGATGAACATGCGCGCAAAGTACGCGTCCAGTCCCGTCAGGTGCATGCGGCGGTCCTGGGTGTACGCGGTGCCGTTGGTCACAAGGTACAGCGGGCACAGCGCACAGAGTGCCGCGCAGACCTCCTTGGCGTGCGGCAGGCAAAAGGCCGCCTCGCCCAGCGCCGTCTGGTATTCTTGCTGCATCGGCGCCGGATCCGCCGGCGCGCCCAGCGCCTGCACCAGCTGCGCAAAGCGCCGCGCCATGATCTGCTCCTTGGGGATCTCGCCGCGCTCGTACGCGTCCCACAGCGCGCGGTTGATGGCGCTGTAGGTCTTGCAGGCATGCGGGGTGGGCGCAATGCCGTGCGCACACAGCACCTGTTTGAGCGCCGTCTCTTCCGCGCGCCGAAAGTCCAGAATCGTCTCGTCCGCATCCATCAGTACTGCATCGTATCGCATCGCTTTGCCCCATTTCACACAAACGTCGTTCCACACGCCGTATTGTACGCACTTCACAGCGCAAGTGCAAGCGCGCCCATAAGGCAAACGGCCTCCCCAGGGAGGCCGTTTCCATCCTGTGCTTATGCACGGTTGCACTGATCGAACAGCTTCATGTAGTGAATCAGTTTGTCCTTGTACCCCTTTTTGAGGAAGTCGTAGATCTTGCGCTGCTGCGAGCAGCCCTGGTCGTGGCAGAAGTGCATCGCGCCCAGGTACAGGTCGGTGGCGAGGTTGACCTTGCTGATGCCCTCGCGCGTGGCCTTGGCCAGGTTTTCGTCCCCGGTGCCGCTGCCGCCGTGCAGCACCAGCGGTACGCTGACCTCCCGGTAGATCTTGTGCAGCAGCGGGAAGTCCAGGTACGGCGTGCCGGTGTACACGCCGTGCGCCGTGCCGATGGCCACGGCCAGGCAGTCCACCCCGGTGCGCTGCACAAAGTCCTTGGCCTGCGTGGGGTCGGTCAGCGCCGCGTCGCGGTCGATGGCGTACTGCGAGCCCTGCCCCACGTGGCCCAGTTCGGATTCCACGCTCACCCCGACGGCGTGCGCAATCTTGCTCAATTCGCTCACCTGCGCCACGTTGTCCTCATACGGCAGCTCCGAGCGGTCCACCATGATGGAGGTAAACCCCGCGCGGATGGCCCAGATGGCGTGCGCGTACTCGCGCCCATGGTCCTGGTTGATCGCCACCGGCACGCGCGCCTCTTTGGCAATCTCCTCCACCATGCGCCCGAACTTGACATAGCTGCGGTTGGTGGGCTGCGTAAAGCCGACGTCGATGATCATCGGCGCGTGGCACTCCTCGGCCGCCTCAATGGCGGCGCACACCGTGTCCTCGTTGTTGACATTGGGGGCAGTGACCCCGTACCCGCCCTCGCGGGCCGCGTCCAGAATCTGCTTCATGGTGACCAACATCTGTGTTTCCTCCCTCCGGGCCCGGTACGCCGGGCGCCCATATCCCTATCATACCAGAGTGCCCGCGCGGCATGGATCCCGCACGGGCAGCTCCGTCCTTTGGACGCCCATTCCCTGCTTTTTGCAAGCAGAGATTGAGATTTTGATGCACAGCGGTTACAATGTGAGATACAAGTGAAAGAGGGAGTGTTTCGCCATGCGTTTTAAGGGGCTGGATGAAATCGACCAGGCCATCATCAACCTGCTCGCGCACAACGCCCGCATGTCGTATGTGGATATCGGCAATGTCGTCGGCCTTTCGCGCGTTGCAGTCAAGACGCGCATCCAGGCCATGGAGGACAAGGGCATCATCGAGGAGTACACCACGGTGATCAACCCGCAGAAGATCAGCAGTTCCATCTCGGCGTACTTTGAGATTGAAGTGGCGCCGCTGCACTTCTCCGCCGTGATCGAGCAGCTCAAGCGCAACGAGAGCGTGACGCAGATCTATCACGTCTCCGGCAAGAACAAGCTGCACGTGCACGTGGTCTGCGCCGGCAACGACGAGATGGAGCGGTTTTTAAACGAGGTGATCGCCCGGCTGCCCGGCATCACGGACCTGACTTGCAACGTCATCCTCGCCCGCATCAAAGACATCAAGGCGCTCAGGCTCTGAGCGCCTTTTGCCTGCCTGCGCCGGGTGCGCCTCACAGTCGCGCAACACGCGCTGGCACAGCCGCAAGAGCGGCTCCACGTGCGCGAGCAGCACGCAGCGCTGCCGCTGCAGGCTGCGCGGGTCCAACGCCTGTAGCGCAATCTGCCGCTCTTCGCCTATCAGGTGGTCGGGCAGTTCCCGCTTGGTCAATACAAACCGGCCGCTTTGCGCATACACCTTGATGCGCAGCAAAAAGAACGCCGACTTGTACAGCCCCAAAAGCGCCTCGGGCACATCGGCATGGTACAGGTATGCCTGGCAGCAGGCGTGGTACAGGTTGGCCGCTTCGACGCGCATCGCATCCATCACATCGCGCCGGGAGAGCGGCGGCAGCAGCGCCTGCAAGTTCCCGTGCAGCGCCTGCGTGTCGTAGCACAGCTGAAACAGGTCGTATCCCGGCCAGGCGCGCAGCGTGTCGACGTCGCACACGAACCCGCACGCCTTCTCCCTTTGCGGCATGGACTGCACCAGTTGCCGGTAGCGGTTCATATCCTGCCCCGTCATCCCGTCCAGGATGACCACCACGTCGATATCGCTCGTCTCGGTCGCCTCGCCGCGCCGCACGCTGCCCTGTACGCCCAAAAACAGCAGGCGCTTGCCAAACGCCTCCTTCACCTTGGTGCTCCACATCAGGAGCC
>DXZF01000073.1 GCA_019415425.1 Bacillota bacterium
TGTGTATAAGAGACAGGTTGCAACTGTCGCCGCCGTCTCCAGCGTATCCACCCCGCGGCCCGCGGCCTCGCAGCCGATCAGCCGTACCGACGGCTCGTCGATGAATTCGTAGAACGCGCCGATGGCGTTGCTTCCGCCGCCCACACACGCCATGACCACATCCGGCAGTTTTCCCTCTTTTTCCATCAGTTGCGCCCGGATCTCCTGCCCGATCACCTTCTGGAAATCGCGCACCATGGTCGGGAACGGGTGCGGGCCCATCACAGAACCCAGCACGTAGTGCGTGTCATCGATGCGCGAGACCCATTCGCGCATCGTGGCGTTGACGGCGTCCTTGAGCGTCTGCGTCCCGCTCTCCACCGCGTGTACCTTTGCGCCCAGCAGCTCCATGCGGTAGACGTTGAGCGCCTGCCGCCGCGTGTCCTCCTTGCCCATGAAGATCTCGCACTCCATGTCCATCAGCGCCGCTACGGTGGCGGTGGCCACGCCGTGCTGGCCCGCACCGGTCTCGGCAATCACGCGGGTCTTGCCCATCTTCTTGGCCAACAGTACCTGCCCCAGCACGTTGTTGATCTTGTGCGACCCCGTGTGGTTGAGGTCCTCGCGCTTGAGGTAGATCTTGGCGCCGCCCAGTTCGCGCGTCATCTTCTCCGCGTAGGTCAACCGCGACGGCCGCCCTGCGTATTCGTGCAACAGCGTCTGCAACTGCGCTATGAACGCCGGATCCTGGCTGTAGTACGCGTACTGGCGCTCCAGTTCGTCCAGCGCGTTCATCAGCGTCTCGGGCACATACTGTCCGCCAAATTCGCCAAACCTGCCCTTGCTCATCTCATCTTTTCTCCTTTCAGCCAACAAAAAAAGCCTTTGTCCCCTTCTGTTTAGGACAAAAGCTCATGCTTGTGCGGTGCCACCTAACTTGGCGCAATTGCGCCCCCTCTGCCGCGTACGATCATACGCGCTTCCCGATAACGGGGGAAAGCCGTTGAACATTACTCGGCGCGCTGCGCCTTTCTCTTCACCCTCATGAACCCATTCAGCCCGGCGGTTGCCTGCGGCGATTTCACCCTCCGCCGCTCTCTATGGTGGTGCGCATCCGAACCTACTCTTTTCACTCACAGGTTTTCTGCATTTACATTTGCGTTTATTTTACTCCATCCTGCCGGTTTGTCAATCCCCTTTTTGAGATTCCATCCGCCCCATTCAAATTGGGAGCGAAAACAGGATCACGCCCAGCAGCGCGCTGATACCGATGACCTTGGGCACGCTCCACCTGCACTTGAGGATGAGGAACGCCGCGATCAGGCCAATGCCGATGGACTTGACGGATACGGCGCTGCCCACCAGGTAATTCTCCATCGCCAGGCTCACCGCCGACGTCACAATCATGCCAAGGCACACCGGG
>DXZF01000074.1 GCA_019415425.1 Bacillota bacterium
GGTGAAGTGAAACGATAGAAAACAGATAAAAACAAAAGAAAAAGATGCAAGTTTGCCGCGTAAAGCGCGGCCCCATGTGCACGCGTTTTTCTGTGCGGGGCGCTTGCGAATTTGTGAATTATTTGATAATATGGGTTTGAAATCAATGAACCCCAAATTTTCCCGGCGCAAAGTGCGTGCAGGGAAGTTTACCATGAACTCAAAGTACCAAGGAGGCTACGATTATGGCAATCAAAGTAGGTATCAATGGTTTTGGACGCATTGGTCGTCTGGCGTTCCGCGCAGCGCTGAGCAAGCCGGAAATCGAAATCGTGGGCATCAACGATCCCTTCATCGATCCCGATTACATGGTCTACATGCTCAAGTATGACAGCGTCCATGGCAAATTCGATGGCGAAGCCAGCGCCAAAGACGGCAAACTGATCGTCAACGGCAAAGAGATCGCAGTGTTCGGCTGCATGGATCCCAAGGAGATCCAGTGGTCCTCTTGCGGAGCGGAATACATCATCGAGTCCACCGGCGTGTTCACCACCACGGAGAAGGCTTCCGCGCACTTCAACGGCGGCGCGAAGAAAGTCGTCATCTCCGCCCCGAGCTCTGATGCGCCGATGTTCGTCATGGGTGTCAACCACAAGACCTACTCTTCCGACATGAACGTGGTCTCCAACGCCAGCTGCACGACCAACTGCTTGGCGCCCCTGGCCAAAGTCATTCAGGACAACTTCGGCCTGACCGAAGGCCTGATGACCACCGTGCATGCCACCACCGGCACGCAGAAGACCGTGGACAGCCCGTCCAAGAAGGATTGGCGCGGTGGCCGCGCTGCTGCGGCGAACATCATCCCGTCCTCCACGGGTGCTGCCAAAGCGGTGGGCAAGGTGCTGCCGGAACTCAACGGCAAGCTGACGGGTATGTCCTTCCGCGTGCCGACGCCGGACGTGTCCGTGGTTGACCTGACCTGCACGCTGGGCAAGCCCGCGACCTATGATGAGATCTGCAAGGCCATGAAGGACGCCAGCGAGGGCGAACTGAAGGGCATCCTCGGCTACACCGAAGACGATGTGGTCTCCACCGACTTCGTCGGCGATCCCCGCACCTCCATCTTCGATGCCAAAGCCGGTATCGCGCTGACCGACAGGTTCGTCAAACTGGTTGCCTGGTATGACAACGAGTGGGGTTACAGCAACAAGATCTGCGACCTCATCATCCACATGGCGAGCGTAGACGCGAAATAATCGCATCGACACAGAACCATAGATTGGCGGCGTGTCACGGTATTGCCGATGACATGCGCCAGGAAAATGGGAAATGAATCAACTCCATGCAGATGGTATTGCCGTCTGCATGGAGTTTTTCTTTTGCTTTTGTACAATGGGACAGCGCAGGCAAAACATCCATTTACCCCGTTTAGATGTCAATCACTGGAATTGAAGATGTGATTCTACAGCCAGAGGGAAGAGATCTCCTGAAGGTGCCTGCACCCTTCGGAAGTTGATCACGCCTCCAACACACGTGAGTTTGCCACTCTACAAAATCTTGTGATTTTCGGTTATGGGATCCCCCCTTTTTGCATACGGACAAGATTGCGGCGCGTTGTTTTTCCATAGGTCCAAACGGGCAAGTCGCCTTTTCCCCCATCCACCAACGATGTGAGGGCTTGATCATATGCATCTGAAAAATGGGAGAATATAATGCATAGATCGGTCTTTTTCATCTTACAGGCAATATCTGGAGCGATGTCTTAGAAAAATGGAGCGTGAGGACTGGATGGCAGAATGGAAAAGCGTTTGCCAATGCAAACAAATACGAAGGAGGCGGTTTGATGATCGAAAAGCTCGGTGCATACATCCGGTATTTGGAGGATGAGGAAAAGAGCCAGGCGACCAGAAATCAGTATCGAAGGGATATTCAACACTTCTTTGCCTTTGTCGGGGATGCACAGGTAACCAAAAAACAGGTCATTGCGTATAAGGAAATGCTGCAGGGCCAATACCAACCGGCCAGCGTCAATGCAAAGATTGCGGCCATCAACGGCTTTTTTGCTTTTATCGGAGATGCGCAACTGCGCGTCAAGCAGATGAAGATTCAAAAGAAGCCCTTTTCTTCCAAGGAAAGGGAGTTGAGCAAGGCGGAATACATGCGCCTGATCGCGGCCGCCAGGCGGCAGGGGAACGAAAAATTGGCCCTGCTGATTCAGACGATCTGCAGCACCGGCATTCGGGTATCGGAACTGCAGTTCATCACAGCGGAAAAGGTGGCCTCAGGCGAAGCGATGATCTACCTCAAGGGCAAGTCCCGTACCATTGTGATTGCAGGGAAGCTCCGAAAGGCGCTGCGCAATTACCTGCGCCGTACGGGCATCACTTCCGGGCCCGTATTCGTCACGCGGTCGGGCCGCCCGATCGATCGGTCGCAGATTTGGAAGACGATGAAAGCCCTCTGCCAGAGCGCGGGCGTGAAACGGGAAAAGGTGTTCCCGCACAACCTGCGGCACCTATTTGCCAGGTGCTTTTACGCCATGGATAAAGACATTGCCCGGCTGGCGGACATTTTGGGGCACTCCAGCATCAACACCACGCGCATCTACATCGCCTCTTTTGGCTATGAACATCGCAAGTGCATCGATGCGATGGATCTGGTGGCACTTTAACCGGTTCAAAATAAAAATGCCACATAATTCACATTATGTGGCAATCAAAAAGCACGGACAATTTCACACTGTAATCATAATCGAAACTTCTCAGACTTGTCAATGCAAATAATGCGTTTTTTATTGCTTTAAAGAACGATAAATAAGCTTTCCTTATAAAACTAAGTGGAAGGCTTGATGTTCCATACGCAATTTTCAATAGATCGTTGTCCTTTTCCTCTAAGCGCCCCGACTGTGGCCGTGAATCGATTGAAAGCGTGCCACATAATGTGAATTATGTGGCAGAGGCAGGGGATAGAATTGTTCCATGGGGTAGAGCCGGATTTGGGATGGCACAGGGAGACGTGCTCGGGAAAGAGAATGACTGCGAATCGCTATCAATATAGAATCAGCGCATCGGATGTTTGCGGTATGCGGCGCCCTTGTTTGCCAAATTGGATTTACCGCTCCAATGTGCACCAAACCCTTGATTCGTTCAGAGGTGAACGAAGTAGAATTACGATATGCAACGGCAGATGCGCCAATCCCACAACGGCGGGGAGCTCAATCGGGGCCTGTGCAGAGGACGGTATCATTGAGAAAAAGGGAATTTGTGCCACTGCATCCGGCGCCATTGGATAAGCGCGTTTGGACGGAAAGACGACTTGAAAAGAAAAGTGGCCAGCCATGTTTGCAAGGTGCGCCGTGGAGGAGCGCGGACGAAGTGGAGCCGTGGAAGCGACCGGTGAGCGGCCTTCTTCAAAGAGCGGATGGAATGAATCAGGGGAGGTGCGGCAACGTTATGCCCGAACACGAACTGCAGCGTTTGAGCAGAAAAGACCTTTTGGAGCTGATGCTTGCGCAGGGCAGAGAGCTCGAGAAACTGAAAACGGAGCTACAAGAGGCCCAGGAGGCGCTGCAGAACAGGGAAATTGCGATCAACGAGGCGGGTTCCATTGCCGTCGCCGCGCTGCAGATCAACGGCATCTTTGAGGTTGCACAGGCGGCCAGCCAGCAATACGTGGAAAACATCCAGCGGCTCAACGACAGGCAGACGGCCATCTGTGCCCAAAGGGATGCCGACAGCAGGGCCAAGGCCAACAGGCTGCTCGAGGAGACGGCGCAAAAATGCCGCAGCATGGAGCTGGAAACCGGGCAGAAGTGCGAGACGGCGGAAGCGGAGTGCCTGCGCAAGTGCGAGGCAATGGAGGCGGAAGCCAAAGAGAGGGCGGAGGCGTACTGGCAGGAGGTATCCCAACGCCTGCAGACCTTTTTTGAAACCCATCAGGAGCTGAAAAAACTGCTGAATTACAGCGCGCAGATAGAAAAACGGAGCTTACGATGAAATGCAAAACCGGGATGCCGACGCCTACGGTACAGCAGTTGGAGGCGGAGCTGAGGCGCGAATCGTACCGGAGGCGGTACAGGAGGATGCTGCGCAGCACAGTGGCGGTGTTGGCCGTTGTGGCGGCCATTGTCGTGCTGGTATCCACTTTTTTTCTACCTGTATTGAAGATCTACGGCGCCTCCATGGCGCCAACGCTGACGGATGGCGATCTCGTTCTCTCGGTACGAAGCGGTTCGTATGCGCGCGGGGACGTCATCGCGTTTTACTACAACAACAAGATCCTGGTCAAGCGGGTGATCGCCCTGCCGGGCGAATGGATAGAGATTGACCAGGAGGGAAACGTGCGCATCGACGACGTGCCGCTGCAGGAGCCGTACCTTGTGGAAAAGGCGCTGGGTGAGTGCGATATCGCATTCCCCTACCAGGTGCCGGATGGGCGGTACTTTGTCATGGGAGATCACCGCAGCACCTCCAGCGACTCGCGCAGGATGGACGTGGGGTGCGTGGCGGAAGAACAGGTTGTAGGCCGGTTGGTCTTTCGAATCTGGCCGTTGCGCCTGTGGGGGACGATCGATTGAGTACGCAGAAGGGGGGCGCTTGCATGGGACAACAAGATGTACACAACCGGGCGTTTGCACATATACGGACGCGCAGACTGCGCAGGCGCTGGCAAAAGGGCGTGGTGGCGCTGGCGGTACTGGTTACGGCGCTGACGGCGTCGCTGTTGATTTTGCCGGCTGTCACCATGGAAAACCGGGCGCAATTGCGCAATTGCCAGCTGGACCTGCACACGCATACCGACAGCTGCCGGGATGCAAATGGAGAGATCATCTGCGGATATGCAGATTACGTGGTCCACACCCACGACGCGCTCTGTTACGACGAGCAGGGCGCGCTGGTGTGCCCCTTACCGCAGATCGCCGCCCATGCGCACAGCGCCGCGTGCTATCGGGAAGTCTCGGTGCGCGCCTGTGGATTGGAGGAGTCACAGGGCCATACGCACACGGAGGCCTGCTATGAAACCCCGCAGGAGGCCACGCTGGTGTGTACGCTGCCGCAGACACCGGGGCACACGCATGGGGACGCATGCTATCGGCAGGTTGCACAGCTGACGTGCGGGTTGGAAGCATCTGCGGATCACGCGCACAGCGAGGCGTGCTATACGTACCAAAATGAGCTGGTCTGCACGCTGGAAGAGGCGCCGGGGCATACCCATGAGGCCGCCTGCTATCAGGCCGAACCCGTTTTGACGTGCAATCTGGAAGAATCGGAGGGGCATACGCATACCCAGGCGTGCAATGAGGTGCGCACGGAATGCATCTGTGGGCAAGAAGAAATCGTGCTGCACACCCATGATGCGCACTGCGTGGATGCGAACGGCGCGCTGGTATGTGGAAAGGTGGAAGTCAGGGAGCACGTCCACGATCAGCGCTGCCTGCCCGCACAGGACGAACCCACACAACCTGCGAGCCAGCCGCAGGACGGGCGCAGCTGGGCCACGGTCTCCAAGGCGAATTTTGCACAGCGCAGCGCGCGGCTTGCCGCCCCCAACGCCGAATCCGGCCGTACGGATTTTGGGCCATACATTACGGCAGTGACGGTATTCCGACAGGTCGATGAGCAATGGGCGCCGGCAACCGAGCTGACCAGCGGCGATTCGGTGAAGGTGGAGATCCGCTACGCCATCCCGGAGAACGTCGTTGGCGCGGATGCGAGGATCATCTACTACCAGCTTCCAGCCGGAATCGGCCTGCAGGAGGAGGCGAGCGGCCCCACCACCATCGGCGCGCAAACGGTGGGCAGCTATGTCATCCATACGAGCGGATTGATTGAGATTACATTTGACCTCGCCTTTGCCGACGACAGCCCGTTCACGGGGGAACTGGGCTTTCAGGGCACGGTGACGGCAACTGGTGGAGCGGGGGAAGAGGAAATCGTATTCGGCGGTACCGGCGGCTCCGTCACCGTTGTGCCGGGGGAAGCGCACTACGACCTCGCTATCGCCAAGGCGGGCGATTACCAGAGAGAGGGGAACAAACTCGTCTACACCCTCGTGGTATCCACACAGGATGGAACGGATGGGCCGGTCGCCGTGCAAGACGCGTTTTTGCATGCTACCGATTACGGCCTCGTCCAATACGATGAGGGCAGCTTGCGGATCGTCAAAGTAGACGCGGGCTGCGCGGAAACCGAGGTCACGGGGGTGGCGCCCACCTTCCGGCCACAGGGCAGCGATGCAGCGGCTTCCTTTGCCATCACCGGCCTGCCGGCACTGCGGGCGGGAGAATCGTACCGCATCGCTTACACGGCAACGCCCGATCTGGCCAGCAGTGCGGGGTCGGGGGACGGATATCTGGCGTTTTCCAATCAGGCCGTCGCCACCGACGCGTCCAACCGTGCGCAGGCGCAGGCCAACGTAATGGTTTCCCAGTCGATGGTGGCCAAACAGGGCACGTATGACGAACTGACCCGCAAGGTCAAATGGACGATTCTCCTCAATGAGGATGCGCGTGAAATCGGCGGGTTCACGCTGCAAGATACCCTGACCTACACAGACGCACAGGGGCAGACGCACGCGCTGGCGCTGCCCGCTACCGTCACGCTGACGCGCCTTGCCGGCTGGGACCCTGCAGAACAGCACACGGTTTCCCTGCCCTATACGTTTGCCGCGGGGACCAATGCCCGCTACCTCGTCACGTATGAGACCGACCTGCCGCCGCAGGCACAGACGGGGGAAGGGATTGTACTGCACAACCGGGTGCGGTTTGGCGACTATGAGACGCAGGCCGACGTCAGCGTGACGGTGCCCGCGCCGCTGGACTACGATGTACAGAAGGCCTTTTGGGGAGAAGCGGGAGAGGACGGCCAATTGTCCTGGGCGTCGTGGATTACCTACCCCGCCGACGTCCGCCCGACGTCTGCGTCCCTTGCCTATGTGGATCGGATTGTCGAGCTAATGCGACCGGATGGGACGTATGTTGAAAACAGCCACGATACCACGCTGTCGCTACTGTACAACTCGCTGTACGTGACGACGCCGGACGGGACGCCGCTGGCCTATGGCACCGATTTTTGGGTCTATGCGGTTTCGACAGCAGACACCCCGCCGCCCGAGCAGCTGGCTGCCGCCAATTTTGAGCAGATCCTCACGGGATTGGCGTGGAAAGATATTTGGGAAATGGAGGCAGATGAACCGCTGACCCTGTTCGGGATCGCGTTTTCCGAAGGCGCAATGGACAAAATCGCCGGGC
>DXZF01000075.1 GCA_019415425.1 Bacillota bacterium
CCGGGCGCATCGGCCGATGCGCCCGGTTGGTCTGTCTGCGCCCATTTGGGCCGTGGCTATTGCGCCTGCGCCAGCGCGGCCGTGACGGCTTTGGCGAGCTGGTCGGGGCAGGAGGTGGGCTTGAAGCCGCACCGGATGCCGCGGCAGCGGGCCACCACGTCCTGCGCGGGCATGCCGCGCACCAGGCTGCAGATGCCCTGCAGGTTGCCCGAGCAGCCGCCTTCAAACTGCACGTCCTGCACGATGCCGTCCTGGATTTGCACGGTGATGCGGGTCGCGCACGTCCCGCGCGTCTGGTATGTATACGACATGCGTTCACCTCGCTTTCGCGTGTTCGCACGCGCCCTTTGGGCGGCCGTGCGGCGCGCCGCAACGGCGCGATGCGCACCATCATACGCGAAGCGGGCGGGTTTGTAAAGGGGCCCGGCCCGCCGCGCCGCCGCGCGCGGTGCGGTACAGTGTGCATTTGCCAAGGGCACGGGGATGCATTATAATGTGCAAAAGCCAAAAAAAGCAGGTGAAGTGTTTGGGACAAACGCTTTTGGATATCGGCATTGAGGTTGCGCGCTTCTGGTTTGTACTGGCGGCGCTGTTCATCCTGCTCCGCATGGTGAGCAACTCGCTCTCGGAGTTCTCGTTCCGCCGGCGCATGCGCAGCAGCGGTCCGGGGCACACCTTTGGCGAGCTGACCATCCTCTCTGCGCCGGAGCCGTCGCTCAAGGGGCAGCGCTACGGCCTGAAGTGGGAGAACAGCATCGGCAGCGCCAAGCGGTGCGATATCGTGCTGCGCGATGCCAGCGTGAAGAAGTCGCACGCGGTGCTGTACCTCTCGCGCGATCGGGCGTATCTGTCGCCCATCGGCAAGGCGCGGGTGATCGTGGCCGGCGAGCAGGCCGGCAAAAAGACCGAGATCTACCACGACGACGTGATCGAGATCGGGGACGTACAGCTGCACGTGCAACTGGATTTGCGGGAGGTGGAGGCATGAGCAACCGCGGCGTGCATTCGGCGGGCATCATCTTTACCATGATCCTGTTTGAACTCTCGGCGTATTCGCTGATCTTTCTGGCCAATCGCCCGTTTGATCTGCGCATTCTGGCCATCTGCATCGGCGCCATCGGCCTGTTTCTGTTCCAGTACGGCGTGCTGACGGCGTTCTTCCCGGGGTGCGATCGCACCGTGCTGTTGATCGCCAACTTTCTGGTGGGCGTCGGCCTGATCGTGCAGACGCGCATCGGCGTGGACATCGCGCTCAAACAGCTGGTGTGGCTGGGCGTGGGCGTGGTGGCCATGGTGGTGTGCATCACGGTGGTGCGGCGCTACCAGGGCTTTGAAAAGCTGCTGTGGCCGCTCATGATCCTCTCGGGCCTGCTGCTGGGCGCGGCCGTGTTTTTGGGCAGCGAGCAGTACGGCGCGCGCAACTGGATCAGCATCCTGGGCTTTTCGTTCCAGCCGTCGGAGTTTGTCAAGATCTTGCTGGTCTTCGTGCTGGCCACGCTCTTAAACCGCGACCGCACCATCTGGAAGCTGCTGCTGGCCGCGGCGTATGTGGGCGCGTGCGTGGTGCTGCTGCTGATTCAGCGCGACCTGGGCGCGGTGCTGCTGTACGCGCTCACCGCGGTGGCGCTGTTGTACGTGGCCACCGGCAGCAAGCTGCTGCTGGGCGCCTCGGTGACCACCGGCGCCGTGGGCGCGGTGGCGGCGTACCACCTGTTTTCCCACGTGCGGGTGCGCGTGGCGCTGTGGCAGAACCCCTGGGCCATGTACGAGGGGCAGGGCTACCAGGTGGTACAGGGCCTGATCGCCATCGCCACGGGCGGCCTGTTTGGCGTGGGGCTCACGCGCGGCATGCCCAGCGCCATCCCGGCGCGGCACACCGACTACATCTTCGCCGTCATCTGCGAGGAGTTTGGAATCGTGTTCGGGCTGATTCTCGTGGCGTTCTACCTGGTGTTCGTCATCCGCGGCGCGCTGATCGCCATGGACGCGCGCAACAGCTTTGACGCGCTGTTGGCCATCGGCTGCGTGACGATGATGAGCCTGCAGAGCTTTATCATCATCGGCGGCGTGTGCAAGCTCATCCCGCTGACCGGCATCACCATGCCGTTCGTCTCGTACGGCGGCAGCAGCATCCTGTCGTGCTTCATGCTGCTGGGCATCCTCGAGGGCATCGCCATCAAGAACCACGATGCCGACCTGACCGAGTTTGAACAGGTGTTCCTCGAGGAATTTGCGGACGACTACGACGACGAATACGATGACGACGATGACGGCCGCTACGACGATTACGACGACGATGACGACGATTACGACGACTATGACGACGATTACGACGAAGATTACGGCGGCCGTGGCGGCCTGGGCGTGGACAGCTACGGCGCAAGGCGCAGGAAGGGAGGCAGGCGATGAAGGGTTTACGCGGCAACATCCGCGCGCTGCTGGTGGCGTTTGTGCTGATGTTCTGCGTGCTGGCCTCGTACATCGGGTACTCGATGTTCGTCAACGGCACGCGGTACTTCACCTCGCCCTATAACCCCATGCTGGCGCAGCAGATCGACGACATCGTCGTCGGCTCCATCCTGGACCGCGACGGCGAAGTGCTGGCGGAGTCCGACCCCGAAACCGGCGAGCGCAAGTACAACAGCAACGTCACGGTGCGGCGCGCGCTCTCGCACAC
>DXZF01000076.1 GCA_019415425.1 Bacillota bacterium
GTGTAGACATATGCAGGCCCTCGGGCACGTTACACAAGTGCCGGCATCGTGGGCTGCATTGGGCTCCAGGCGGCAATCCGGCGAACGCTTTATCCACGACGTATCCGCCGAAGCTTTGATCGCTCCCGTTGCGCTCGATACGGGCAAAGCGGTTCAGTGCAAAACGCAAAAGGGGCTCCATGGCGTGTTGCCATGGAACCCCTTTTTGGGCTGTACTGTATAAAGGGCAATTTACGCTTCTTACTACATTGGGTAGCAGACGCATATAAAACGGTATATGACGCACTGGAAGGTGGTCATACTCCACCTTGTTCAGCTCCGCAATACATGGGATATTATTTATCCCACTCATATGCCAATTTGGGCCCTCCACCGAATTGTATTCGTCCACAATACGCAAACCCTTCTCGGACAAGTATGTGCTGCATGACTTTGTTTTCGTCCTGCGTATCCACTCTGATGGCGCTGATATGCTTTGATAGACATAGCTCTTTGATCAAATGAATTGCTTCTTTGGATAATCCTCTGCCCCGTGCCTTTTGATTGAAGGCCATTCGATGAACCACAGCATAGGGCCTATCCGTTTTCCAGGCACCTTCTATTTTGTGATATGCAGGTTCATCGCCGATGAGAATGCAACAGTATCCGATAATCCCCTGTTCATTGACAAAGGCATATCCAATATTCTGCGCAATATCTTCAACAATGGTCTGCCGCGTGGGATAATCAGGACGCCACTGCGCAAAGCCTAAAGATTGATGATAGGCTCGCGCATCCTCTATACATTGATAGCAGATTTCGACCTCATTGGGTTCTGCTTTCCGCAATTCCACTTTAACAAACTCCTTCCCGTTCACAAATCCCGGTTTGTCGATCTTCCTCAATCGAGTATAGTACACATTGAGGGTTGTCGCAAAGCACTGGGGTTTGATTGTGCCAATGGCCAAAGGGCCGTTAGGGGATTGACCTGATCCATATGCGTTTATTCGTGTTTGGCCGCGTACGTACCAGGAAGAAAATGAAGCGACGCCCCAACCCTTTCGCTTGCACATACCGATGCAACATTTGGCTCCAACCCTCCAATATAAGAAACGCTTTTGAAAGCGAATAAGGAAAAAACCGCTCCGGCTGTCCAATCTTAGAGCGGTCGCAAAAAAGAGAACGTTTTCGCCGCAAGCCGCACTCACATCGCTGGGTAGCGAATTGGCGAATATGCGCACCTGATACGCTATCGTGGGAACATTCATACGGGTTGGAGAAAAATCACACGTTTCTGAAAAGTGGGAAATCCCTTATCGGGCAACGGCTCGCAATGGTTTATCGCTATCGCCAGGCAAACGCCCTGTCGGCTTCATGCGCCAAGCGGTACGCCATACTCGCTATAGGCAGGCAAGAAGTTGAGGAAGCCCAGAAGGAGGGAAAGAAGCCGTAGAATGCTTTGTAGAGAGGGCATCCAAACGATGTGGGCAAATTCTATTGGGAAGACCTTTAAGCACTTGCTCACCGCAGTGGCACTGCCTGACGGCTGCCGTGTACTCTCCGAGGGGACATGCCAGCGGGCTTCGCCCTATTGGCAGCACGGAAGCGGGAAGCTGGTTCTGTGACGGCTTCCCGCTTCCGTGCTTGATGGCAATCAAGAGGGATTTAAGCCCCTCTCTTTTCAAAATGTGTGTGCTTTGGAGCAAAAAAACCTTGGCAAACCGCTTTCTGCAAAGCTGTGGAAACTAACGCTGTGCGCTTTTCCCGAACCTCCTTGCCAGCACAATGCACATGGCAATGGCTACGCCGTACGGCAGAATCCAGAAAAACGCCGTATGCGCCGGCGCGCTGTAGCCGGCATATTGGATGCCCCAGCGCATGTCACAATAGCGATAGGCCACAGTGGCACACATGAGGTTGGAGAGAAGTATCGCCAGTGCAATCCACGCACGGCGCCACGTTTTCATGTTCATCCCAAACCGCTCCTTTCAGCCGCCCTTTTCGCTGCACACATCGCTGATCTGCGCTGTAAACAGCTTACCATACCGAAACCGGCAACGTCAATCTGCGGCGGCTGTGCAACGCGCGATGGAAGGCGGCGCCACGGCCCGGGCCCTGTTCCCTCCAATTGCGCTTTTAGAAAGGATGCACACATTCCCCGCCCCTCGAGCGGGTGCGCGCAAAGCGATCGTTTGCTTTGAACCAACCAGGGCAAGCAGTACGCACCTTGTGGCGCGCAGTGCAAATTTCCTTGTACAACAGCTGGAGAGTCGCAATCCAGACACAGCCACAAAAAGGCCATGGAAAAAGGGGGAACCCCTCTCTCCATGGCCTCACTGCACACCGTATGCGAGGGCGTTCACTTCAGCTCCACGACCGTCACGCCCTCTTCCCCCTCGCCATACAGGCCGCTGCGCATGGACTTGACGTGCGGATGATGCTGCAGATACGCGCGCACGCCGTTGCGCAGCGCGCCCGTTCCCTTGCCATGGATGATGCTGGTCTGCTGCAGGCCGGCGAGTACCGCGGCGTCCAGATGCATGTCGATCACCATCTTTGCCTCTTCCACCGTGGTGCCGCGCACATCCAGCTCCATGGGCACGCGCTTTTCACTGCGCTGCACGCGCCCGCGGGCCTGGGGCGCTTGCGCGGGCTGCGGCGCGTTTTTCTTGCGTAGATTGGACAGCGGAGTGGTCAGCTTCATTACCCCGGCCTGAATGTACACATTCCCCTTGTTATCCGGCTTGTTCAGAACCGTGGCGTCGGTCTTGAGCGAGAGCACGTACACCTGATCGCCTGGCAGCAGCTGCCCAGCCTGTGCCGGCTCCAACACCGCCTGCGGCCCGGAGTTGGGCTGCGGCTGCGGGATATCCTTCATCTGCTTGAGCGAAGTGCGCGCCTTTTGCAACAACTGCTCGCGTTCGGCGCTTTGCTGCGCCCGCGCCGCAGCGCGGGCGGCGTCAATGGCTTCATTGGCCTCTTGCCGAGCCTGCTCCAGCACGTGGCGCGCCTTTTCCAGCGTCTGCTGCGCGCGGCGTTCTTCGCGCTGGGCGCGCTGGCGCATCTGCTGCAATTCCGCCTGCAGCGCCTCTCGCTCCTGCGCCATTTGCCGCTGTTGCTCATGGTACGCCTGCTCGGCGCGAATGCGCAGTTGCTCCGCCTCTGTCAAGGCGCGCTCCAGGCGCGCATTCTCTTCGTTGACCAACGAGCGCGCGCGTGCGATCACATCGTCGTCGATGCCAAGGCGGCGCGAGATCTCAAAGGCATTGCTGCTGCCCGCATAGCCAATCATCAGGCGGAAGGTGGGCTTCAACGATTGTAAATCAAATTCCATCCCTGCATTGACGAACCCTTTAGCCGTCATGGCAAACGACTTCAATTCGCTGTAGTGCGTCGTGGCGATGACGCTGGCGCCGCTTTCCACCAGCTGCTGCAAAATGGCGATTGCCAGCGCTGCGCCCTCGACGGGATCCGTGCCCACGCCCAATTCGTCAACCAATACCAACGATTGGTTGCCAGCCTTTTTCAGAATTTCGACAATATTCACCATGTGTGACGAGAAAGTTGACAATGATTGTTCGATGCTCTGCTCGTCGCCAATATCCGCAAAGATGGTGCGGTAACACGGCACCTGTGCCTTTGCACACGGCAAAAATACGCCGCTCTGTGCCAGCATGGCAAACAGGCCCGCGGTCTTGAGCGTGACGGTTTTTCCGCCCGTATTGGGGCCGGTGATGATCAGCGCGCGCGTCTCCCCGCCGCAGTGCAGGTCGATGGGCACGACCTGTTCCGGTGCAATGAGCGGATGCCGCGCCCCCTCGATGCACAGCGTATCGTCCTCGCTCAAATCGGGTTGCACCGCTCGATGCGCGCGGCCCCATCCCGCTTTGGCAAAGCACACGTCCAGCTCCGTCAGCGCACGCAGGCTGTAGCCGATGCGCTCGCGCTCGCTGCCCAGCATACCGCCGAGCATCCGCAAAATGCGCTCCACTTCGCGCCGTTCGAGCGCCTGCAGCTCGCGCAGCTCGTTGTTGGCCTCCAACACCGAGAGCGGCTCGATAAACACCGTGGAACCGCTGGCGCTGCGGTCGTGCACCAGCCCTTTGATGGCAGATGCGTATTCCGCCCTGACCGGCACCACATAGCGGCCGTTGCGCATGGTGATCAGATGATCCTGCAACATGGTGCGCGTCTGTGGGGAGGTGATCATCTCCTGCAGCCGGGCGCGCACGCGCTCGGTTGCCTGGCGCACCTGCCTTCGGGCCTGGCGCAATTGCGGACTCGCGTCGTCGTTGAGCTCCTCTTCATTCTGGATGCAGCGGAAGATCTCATTTTCAATGGTGGGAAACGGCGCAAGCTCTTCGGCCAGCGACCAGAGCGGCCGCTCCACCTGTGCGGTGCGCAGCCTGTTTTGCACAATGCGCACCGCGCGCAGCGTATGCCCCATCTGCAGCAGTTCGGCCGGCGAAGGCGTGGCGCCGATGGCGCAGCGATCCAGCAACGCAACACAATCGGTGTACGGCTGCATGGGGTTGCCGCCCAAATGCGTCCACACGGCGTCGCCCTGCTGGGTCAGGGTCAGCGCGCGCGTCACCTCTTCCCGCGTATGCAGCGGTTGCATGGTAAAGCAAAGCTGTGCGCC
>DXZF01000077.1 GCA_019415425.1 Bacillota bacterium
GCCTGGCCGTGGCCATCGGCTCGGCGCACGGCGCATACGTGGGCACGCCCAAGCTGCGCTTTGAACTGCTGCAGCAGATCGATGCGGCCTGCGGCATTCCGCTGGTGTTGCACGGCGGCAGCGGCACGGGGGATGAGAACATCCACCGCGCGTGCGCGCTGGGCATCTGCAAGGTCAACATCGTCAACGACCTCATGCAGGCCTCTGTGCGGGCGCTCAACGAGGCGGATCTGACCGGCAACGGAGCGTATCAGCTGTTCCCCACCATTTTCAACGCGTATAAGGCGCACATCAAGCACTGCTTTGACGTCACCGGCTGCACCGGCAAGGCGTGGAACCTGCTTCCCACCTACAAGGGCAAGGCCATCGATCTTTCAGAATAAATCCACGCAAACGCGCCGGGCCCAAAGGCCCGGCGCGTCATCTTTCCCGCCCGCCGCATTGACTTTGCGCGCACGGCTGCGTAAGGTAGAAAAAAAGGGAGGGATTTTGCCATGGACCGTGCCACACTCTACGAGGCCGCCTGCGATTTTGTACGCCATTCACCGCTCAACTGCGTGCCCATAGACAAGGCGCTCGCGCCGGACGTCGTGGGCATGCGGATGTACGATGTGCCGCTGATGGCCGTGGCCCGGGCCGACGACGCGCTGTTCGCTTCCTATCGCGCGCCTGAAGCCATCGGGCCACATTCCCGCCTGCCGGTGGATTGGCTGCCGCAGGCACAGAGCGTCGTCTCGTTCTTCTTTCCATTTACCCGGCGCGTGCGCGAGGCCAACCGAAAGGACCTCAGCGCGCCGTGCGTGGAGTGGCTGCACGCGCGCATCGATGGCCAGCAGTTTCTCAACGCCCTGCTTGCGCACCTGGTCGAATGGGTGCAGGCGGCAGGGATTGCGTGCGTCGCGCCGTCGCTGAGCGAAGGTTTCCACGTCGGCGTGCCGGGCAACCGGTTTACCAGCAACTGGTCCGAGCGCCATGCGGCCTATGCCTGTGGGCTGGGCACGTTCGGGCTGTCCAAGAGCCTGATCACGCAAAAGGGGACGGCCGGGCGCTTTGGCAGCCTTGTGCTGGCCGCTGCGCTGCCGCCCGACGCGCGCGATTACACCGGCCTGTACGATTACTGTACGCGCTGCGGCGCGTGCGTGCGCAACTGCCCGGCGCACGCCATCACGCTGCAGTCCGGCAAATCGCACGCCATCTGCGCGCCGTTTGTCTCACAGACCGGGAACCTGTTCCCCTCGTACTACGGCTGTGGCAAGTGCCAGGTCGCCGTGCCGTGTGAATCGCAGCGGCCGCCCCATTGCACTCGCGCCTGACCGCTGCGCGCGGCCAGAGCGGCGCGCCCATACACAATCGCCCGTACAGGCGTCTGCGCCCTGCCCGGCACACCGCGTGCGGCAGGGCGCTCACACGTCGGTTTCGATCCAGCGCACCGCCGCGTTTTCCCAGTACCTCGTGTACACCCGCTCCTGCGCGCCGTCCAGATTCAGCTGATACATCCGAAACGTGACCAGCACGTCCTTGGGCTGCACGCGTTCCTCGTACGTATACTGGTACTTCATGCCCAGCCGCTTCATCACCGCACCGCTTCGGGGGTTGTGCACATCGTGCGTTGCCGTCACATACGCAATCCCGTCTCTTTTCATCTGCGCGATGACCGCCCCGGCGGCCTCTGTGGTGATGCCCTGGTGCCAGAACGCCCTGTGCAGGGCGTAGCCCAGGTCATAGCTGTCCGCCATGTTCACATGGACGTAGCCGATTGGGCGATCGTCCTCTTTGCGGCATACCGCATAGTCATACCCGCGCGCTCTTTGGTAGTGCGCAGCGTATCTCGTCTCATAAAATTCCGCCGCTTCGTCCCGGGTTTTCACGGGAAACCAGGGTAAAACGCATTCACTTGCTCGTCTTTGAGCAGCGCATAGAGCGCATCGATATCCGCTGGGGTAAACTTCCTGAGAATCAGCCGTTCGGTTTCAATCCGCGGGGTGTTCATCTTCCTTCATCCTCTCGTTCGGTTTGGCCGCCGCTGCGACTGTACGGCCCCGGTTGTCAACGCCTTTTCTTTCCGCCTGCCTGCTGTTCGTTTCGCATGCGCGCCTTTTCGGATACCGGCCGCTTTTTGCCGCGGGGCCGATCTGCGCTGCGCTGCTGCGGGCGCTTTGCGCTCCCGCGCGCCGCGTCTGCTGCGCGGCCGTGCGCATCGTGTGCCGGCCGTACCAGGCACTCCTTGCCATAGCC
>DXZF01000078.1 GCA_019415425.1 Bacillota bacterium
CTCGTTGGCCTTGCGCTCTGCCTTGCCATAGCCAAACAGATGCGTGAGCGAAGTCACGAGCGGGCTGTGGATGTGGTTGTGCAGCCCCACCTTGACGTTGTCCAGCACCGACATGTCGTCAAACAACCGGATGTTCTGGAACGTGCGCGCGATGCCCATCTTGCTCACCTGATAGGTGCTCTTGCCCAGCGTATCGGTGCCGTTGAGCAGGATGGCGCCGCGCGTGGGGCGGTACACGTTGGTCAGCAGATTGAAGATCGTGGTCTTGCCCGCGCCGTTGGGGCCGATCAGCCCGCCGATCTCGGTGCGGCCCATGGTAAAGGTAAAGTCGTCCACCGCGCGCAAGCCGCCAAAGTCGATGCCCAGATTGCGCACATCCAGCACCGGCGGTTTGTCCACATCGCGCTGTGGGACGATGGATTTGCTGGGGACGGGAACCATCTTGCTCATGCCTGACCCTCCTTTTTCGTATCGCGCCTGCGGCGGATGGATTCGCCCATCGCCTTAAAGCTCAGCTTTTGCCGGTACGGGGCCAGGCGCGGGGAGGAGTTGAAGATCATCATACAGATCAACACCAGCGCGTAGATCAGCATGCGGTAATCGCTCAGCCCACGCAGCGCTTCGGGCAAAATGGTGATGATGATGGCCGAGAGGATGGAGCCGCGGATGCTGCCCATGCCGCCCAATACCACGATGACCAGAATCTCGATGGATTTGTTGTAGTCGAACGTGCTGGCCGAGAGGATGGACAGGTTGTGCCCGTACAACACGCCCGCCACGCCCGCAAAGAACGCCGCCACCACAAAGGCCAGCATGCGGTAGTAGGTGACGTTGATGCCGGACGTCTCAGCGGCGATGCGGTTGTCGCGGATGGAGGTGATGGCGCGCCCGTGTTTGCTGTTCACGAGGTTTGTAATGAGGATGACCGTGATCATCACCACCACAAACGCCACGATGTAATCGGAATCCTGCGGCGTCCCCTTGAGGCCGGAAGCGCCGCCGGTAAACTCCAGGTTGATGATCACGCTGCGAATGATCTCGCCAAACGCCAGCGTGACGATGGCCAGATAGTCGCCGCGCAACCGCAGCACCGGGATGCCGATCAGTACGCCGAACAGCGCCGCCACCAGGCCGCCCACCAGCATGGCGAGCGGGAAGCGGATGAGCACCGGCAGCGTGTCCTGCATCGCGATGGAGAACAGGCAGCCGCCATACGCGCCCACCGACATGAAGCCGGCGTGGCCCAACGTCAATTCACCCAGAAAGCCCACGGTCAGGTTGAGCGATACGGCCAGGATGATATTGATGCAGATCGGCACCAACAGCGTCTGGAAGTGGCGCGTGGCCTGTCCACTCTCCACCATGAACAGCGCAAAGAGAAACACGGCGAGCAGGATGCCGTAGGTAATCAGGTTGCTTACAAAGCGCTTGTTGTTCTTCATGTTGCCCCCCTCACACCTTCTCGCTCACGCGCTTGCCCAAAAGCCCCGTGGGTTTGACGACCAGCACGATGATCAGCACCGCAAAGACGATGGCGTCCGACAGCTCAGTCGAGATGTACGCCTTGGCCAGGTTCTCGATCACGCCCAGCAAGATGCCGCCCAGCATGGCGCCGGGGATGGAACCGATTCCGCCGAACACCGCGGAGACAAACGCCTTGATGCCGGGCATGGAGCCGGAGTACGGCCCGATGAAGCCGTACGTGCTGCCGTAAAATACGCCCGCAACCGCCGCCAGTGCAGAGCCGATGGCAAAGGTGATGGTGATGGTCCGATTGACGCTGATGCCCATCAGTTCCGCCGCTTCATTGTCCTCCGAGACGGCGCGCATGGCCTTGCCGGTCTTGGATTTTTGAATGAACAGCGTCATGGCGATCATGATGATGGCCGTCACACCGAGGGTGATGAGCGATTCGCCCTTGATGGTCAGCGCCCCGAGCGAGACCGAAAAGGTGGGCAGAATCTTGGGAAAGCTCAACTGGGTGGAGCCGAAGAGCAACAGCGCCAGGCTTTGCAGAAAATAGCTTACGCCAATGGCCGTGATCAATACCGAGAGCGGGGAAGAGGCGCCGCGCAGCGGCTTATAGGCGATGCGCTCGATCAGCACGCCCAACACAACGCAGCACACCACGCTGGCCAATATGGCCAACAGCGGCGAAAAGCCCAGCATGTTTACTGTGGAGATCACGGTAAACGCGCCCACCATGATGATATCGCCATGGGCAAAGTTGAGCATCTTGGCGATGCCGTACACCATGGTGTAGCCCAGTGCAATCAGGGCGTAGATGCTGCCCAGACTCAGGCCGCTGATCAGGTTTGCAATGAAATCCATCGTCAAAACTCCTTGTGCAGGATATCAAAGGGCAAAGGGATGGACAGTGTCCATCCCTTTTGTCCACAGTGGAATCGCTTATTCAAAGGCCACATATGCGCCGTTCTGAATGCTGACCGCGGTCGCTTCCTTGGTCGGTTCGCCGTCCGCATTCCAGGTCATGGTGCCGGTCAAGCCGTCCACCGTGATCTGCGTCATCGCGGCGACCATCTTCTCGTTGAAGCTCTCGTCGTTGACGTTGTCCAGCCCGGTCTGTTCCAGCGCCGCGGCGATGGTGTACACCGCATCGTAGCCGTCGGCCGCAAACTGATCCGGCGTGCTGTTGTACGCCGCCTTGTAGTCGGCCACAAACTTCTGCGTCTTTTCGTCGCTGGAATCGGCCGCAAACGGGGTCAGCAGCATCACGCCTTCAGTGGCGGAAAGGTTGTCCGCACCGATCTTCTCCAAAATGCCGTCCATCCCGTCGCCACCGAAGAAGATGACGTCCAGGTTCGCGCTCTGTGCCTGCGTGAGCACGTAGGCCGCCTCCTGCGCGTAAATGGGCAGGAACACCAGCTCCGCACCGCTGCTGGCAATGGCTTGCAGCTGCACGGAAAAGTCGGTCTTGGACTGGTCGGTAAAGGCCTGCTCCGTCACCACTTCCAGACCGGATTCGTTCGCCTGCTTGACGAAGTTCTCGCGGATGCCGGCCGAGTAGTCGTTGGACCTGTCGTACAGCACCGCCACCTTCTGGGCGATGTCGTTGTCGGCAATGAACTTGGCTGCGTACGTGCCCTGATCGGGGTCGTTAAAGCATACGCGGAAGCAGTTGTCGTACTGGACGCACTCCTTTTGCGAACCGGAAGGGGTCAGCATCAGCATGCCGGTGTCCTTGACCTCTTCAGAGACCGCGATGCAGGCGGCGCTGGTCACCGCACCCAGCGAGACGTCCATGCCGCTGTCCATCAGCTTGTTGAACGCGTTGACGGCCGCTTCAGGGTCGGTCTGGTCGTCCTCAAACAGCAGCGAGAAGGTGATCCCGTTGATGCCGCCGGCGTCGTTGATCTCCTTGATCGCCAGCTCTGCGCCCTGCCGGACCCCCACGCCGTAGGTGGCGTAGTCGCCGGTGAGCGGTCCGATGCCGCCGATGACGAGCGTCTTGCCGTCGTCCGTCTGGGCGCTGCCGCCCCCACCCGAGCAGCCCGCAAAGGCCGTCAGCGTCAGCGCGGCGGCCAGAAGGCACGCGCAACGTTTGAACATACCTGTCTTCATCATACCCAACTCCTCCAATGCTCATTTTGATTGGCCTGCAAAGAACCAGAAAATGGAAAGAGCGGTTCCGCGATGACGGAACCGCCCTGTGAGGTTGCATTTCCCCGGCGATTCATGCCCATTGCGACGCCCCCGCTTGCCAAGTGCAAGACATACCACTTTGCTGCGAAAAAGTTTGCTACCCAGCCAACCCTCCAAAGAGAAATCGCACCGGCCGGTTGCGCATGGCCTTAAAATGCGCAAAAGACGGCTGCCATCCCCCATATGGTAGCAGAATAAAACGGTAAATCCCTGTTTACAAAATTACTACGATTGCCCACATA
>DXZF01000079.1 GCA_019415425.1 Bacillota bacterium
CCGTGGGCATCGACGCCATCGCGGGCCCCAGCGAAGTGCTGATTTTAGCCGATGAAAGCGCGGATCCCGCGTACGTGGCCGCCGATATGCTGGCCCAGGCCGAACACGATGTGGCCGCGGCGGCGCTGTGCGTCACCCCGTCCATGGCGCTGGCGCAGCAGGTGCAGGCGCAGCTGGAGGCACAGCAGCAACAGGCGCTGCGGCGGGAGATCATCCAGGCCTCGCTTACGCAATACGGCGCCATCGTGGTGCTCGATGGCGTGCAGGCCTGCCTGGACTTTGCCAACGACGTGGCGCCGGAGCACCTGGAAATCCTCATGCAAAACGCGTGGGACGTCCTCGATGGCGTGCAGAATGCGGGCGGCGTATTTGTCGGCCCGTACGCCCCCGAATCGCTGGGCGATTATCTGGCCGGCACCAACCACGTGCTGCCCACCGCGGGCACGGCGCGGTTTGCGTCCCCTTTGGGCGTATACGATTTTGTCAAGCGCATGAGTGTGCTATCCTATGATAAAGGCGCATTCGAACAGGTGGTGCGGCAAGTGGAGACGTTGGCCATGGCGGAGGGGTTGCAGGCGCACGCGCGCTCTGCCACCATCCGATTGGAAAGGGGAGACAAGGGATGAAACGAGTGGGGACATGTGCGCGCAAGACGGCGGAGACGGACATCCGCGTATCCATCTGCCTGGACGGCAGCGGCACGGCAAAGGTGGACACCGGCGTGGGCTTTTTGGATCACATGCTCATCCTCTGGGCCAAACACGGCCTGATGGATCTCGAAGTGGCCTGCAAGGGCGACCTCTACGTCGATGCGCACCATACCATTGAGGATGTCGGCATCTGCCTGGGCGCTGCGCTCAAAGAGGCGCTGGGCGACAAATCCGGCATCAAGCGGTACGGCACGTACTTCGTGCCGATGGATGAGACACTGGCCATGGTCAGCCTGGACGCCAGCAGCAGGCCGTTTCTGGTGTTTGACGTGGCGTTTCGCGGCCAGATGTGCGGCGCGTTCGACGTGCAGATGACCGAGGAGTTCTTCCGCGGGCTGGCGATGAATGCGGGCCTGACGCTGCACATGAAGGTGCTCTACGGCAACAACGACCACCACATGATCGAAGCGCTGTTCAAGGCGTTTTCACGCGCGCTGGATCAGGCGACACAGCTGGATGGGCGCTTTACCGGCGTGCCCAGCACCAAGGGGGTGCTGTGATGCAGGTCTTTCCGGCCATCGACCTGCGCGGCGGCAGATGCGTGCGGCTGCTGCGCGGCGACTACGCGCAGGAGACGGTGTACGGCGACGATCCGCTGGCCATGGCGCAAAAGCTGGTGCGGGCAGGGGCCCGGTGGATTCACGTGGTGGACCTGGACGGCGCGCGCAGCGGCGTAGCCGAGAATCTGCGCGCCATTGAGGCGATGGCCAAGCTGCCGGTGCGCATCCAGACCGGCGGCGGCATCCGCAGCGAGGCGGATGTCGACGTGCGCATGCGCATGGGTGTGGCGCGCTGCGTGCTGGGCACCGCGGCCGTGGAGAACCCGGCGCTGATGCAGTGGGCCGCGCAGGCGTACCCCGGCCGCATCGCGGTGGGAATCGACGCGCGCGGCGGCAAGGTGGCGGTGCGCGGCTGGGAGAGCGAGAGCGCATGGACGCCTTTGGCGCTGGCGCAGCGGGCCGGGGCGTGCGGGGTGGACACGGCGGTGTTCACCCAAATCGAGCGGGACGGCACGCGCGCAGGCGCAGACGTTGCGGCCAGCGCGCAGCTGCAGGCACAGAGCGGGTTGCGCGTCATCGTCTCGGGCGGCGTGGCGTCCATGGACGACGTGCGCGCGGCCAAAGCGCAATCGCTCTATGGAATCATCATTGGCAAGGCAATGTACGACGGCGCGATCGACATCGCACAGGCGCTTTGCGAACAGACACAGGAGGAGTAAGAGATGCAACAACCATCCATCAAGTGGGACGAACGCGGTCTGGTGCCCGTCATCACGCAGGACGCGCGCACGGGCGCGGTGCTCATGCAGGCATATATGAACGAGCAATCGCTCCAGATGACGATCGAAAGCGGATTCATGGTCTATTACAGCCGTTCGCGGCAACAATTGTGGAAAAAGGGCGAAAGCAGCGGGCAGACGCAACAAGTGGTTTCGCTGCGCATAGACTGTGACGGGGATTGCCTGTTGGCACAGGTGATTCAAAACGGCGGCGGCGCTTGCCACACGGGAAACTACTCGTGCTTTTATACGCCGCTCCTGCAAACCGACGAACCCGAGGCGGGCGCGGCCATCCTGTATGAGCTGGACGCGGTCATCCGCGATCGCAGGGAACACCCCAAAGA
>DXZF01000008.1 GCA_019415425.1 Bacillota bacterium
GGCCCTGGGTCGCCTGCGCCGTGGGCGCGGCCGTGGCGGATGTGCCCGCCTGTTCCTGCTTGCGCGTGCGGGCGTGGACGAGTAAATACACGCCCACCGCGGTGAGCACGATGCACAGAATGCCGATGAGAATGCGTTTGCCGGGTTCCCTCACGTGTACACTTCCTTCCAGATGGGCCCATTATACCAGCTTTCGCAGGGCCAGGCAATTTGCAACGTTCGCACACAATGTGTACAATGGATTTGGATGAGGTGAAGCGTATGAGATGCAGTTGCCCCCATTGTGGCGCATGGATGGTACACGAGGAAAAGGGGCTCCAGAGCCATTGCGTGTGTCCTCAGTGCCTGCACACGTGCAATGCGTGTATCGGCACCGGCGTGCAGATGCAAAAGGGAGGCGAAGTGCCGCTGGACATTCTGCTGCGCTACGATATGCCGGATGGAACCGACCAACGTTGACAGTGCGGCGCCCCCTGTGGTATAAGAAAGACACAATCGACAGATGGGAGATGAAAGGATGTTTCACTTTTCTTGCTAACCCGATGGGAAATCGCGAAATGGAGAGCGGCACATGTGTGTGCCCAACCCGTTGCGCGTGCAAGAAAGTTGTTTCATCCTTTTTCTATGTAGCGTAAAAGGCCCGGGCACGTGTATGGGCAAGCACATCACGGTGCCCCGGGGGAACGGCCTGTCCAAGTGCGGCCGCGGGAGAGACGACTTTTCTGCGGCCTTTTTTTGCGAAAAAAGAGAGGGGCACGACGGACATGTCGATCATTCAAATCGAACATCTGACCTTCGGATATGAAGGCTCGCATGATTTGATCTTTGACGATGTTTCCTTTGAACTGGATACGGACTGGAAGCTCGGCTTCATCGGCCGCAACGGGCGGGGAAAGACCACCTTTTTGCGCCTGTTGATGGGGGAGCTGCACGGCACGGGGCACATCCGCACGCAGGTGGCGTTTGACCTGTTCCCCTTTGCCGTACCGGACGAGCGCGAAATGGTGTGGGAAATGGCGCAGCACGTGGCGCCCGAGGTACAGCCGTGGCAATTTCAGCGCGAACTCAACCTGCTAAAGATGGACGCAGGGGTGCTGTACCGCCCTTATGGCACGCTCAGCTACGGCGAGCGCACGCGGGTGCTTTTGGCGCTGCTGTTTGCCAGGGACAACCGCTTTTTGCTCATCGATGAGCCGACCAACCATCTGGATGCCGACGGACGGGACGCCGTGGGCCGGTACCTGAGCGGCAAAAAGGGGTTTATCCTGGTCTCGCACGACCGGGCGTTTCTGGATGCGTGCATCGACCACGTGCTCGCGATCGGCCGCGCCAAAATCGAGGTACAGCGCGGCAATTACACCACGTGGGAAGCAAACAAACGCCGGCAGGACGCCCACGAATTGGCGGAAAACCAACGGCTCAAAAGGGAAATGGGCCGTCTACAACAGGCGGCGCAGCGCACGGCCGGCTGGTCGGATGAAGTGGAGCGAAGCAAGATGGGACAGGGCGCGCAGGATCGCGGCTATATCGGCCATCGGGCGGCCAAGATGATGAAGCGCGCCAAGGCCGTACAGGTGCGGCGCGAGCGCGCCGTGCAGCAGAGGGCGCAGCTGCTGCACAACGTGGATGCAGAAGATCCGCTGCAGATCCGTCCGCTGTACGATCGGCACAGCCGCCTGCTCTCGCTGCGCGATGTATCGGTGCAATACGGCGCGCAGCCGGTGTGCGAACGCATCCGCCTTGACGTCGAGTGCGGCGAACGCATTGCGCTGGTCGGCCCCAATGGCTGCGGCAAATCCAGCCTGCTGCGCCTGGCGTTGGGCGAGGACATCCCGCACACGGGGCAGGTCATGCGCAGTGAAACGTGCATTGTCTCCAGCGTGCCGCAGGGCGTAGACGGCCTATGCGGCAGTTTGGCGGATTTTGCGCGCCTGCATCAGGTGGATTTGAGCCGCCTGATGACGGTGCTGCGCAAGATGGATTTTACGCGCACACAGCTGCAAAAGGACTTGCGCCACCTGAGCATGGGGCAGCGCAAAAAGGTATTGCTGGCCACCTCGCTGTGCCAACAGGCGCACCTGTACGTATGGGATGAGCCGCTCAACTATGTGGACGTGCTCTCGCGCGTGCAGCTGGAGCAGGCCATTTGCCGCTACGCGCCCACGATGCTGTTCGTCGAGCACGATCGCGCGTTTACACAGGCCGTGGCCACGCGCATTGTCAGGCTGTAGGCGCAAAAAGGGGGGGTGGGGGGTTCCCACCGCCACTTTGGCGCAGGCGCGCTATTGGCAGAGCGTATGCTGCAACTGCTGTGCCTGCATCTTGGCCTGCTTGACTTCGCTCTCCTGCGCATCCTTGGTGGGGTACCACCCCTTTTGCTGCAACAGTTCAAAGATGGCGAACTGATCTTCCGAGGCCTCGATCAACAGATCCTGCAACATACAGCGCATCTCTGCGCAGGAGGTCTCGGACAGCAGCACACAGTAGGCGTTCATGCGCTGCTTTTGGGTGTTGAGCAAATCCATGAGCATGGTCTTATCGTCCAGTTGATTGGGCATGTGGCGTCTCCTCCTCTATTGGTGCTGGTTGAGATACTGGTGCAGGGCGTCAAAGCTCTGCCTGTGGTGCGCGCGCACGCCGTCTATCACCTGCCTGGCGTGGTCGTCCTGCAAGAGGGAACCGTAAACGGTGGCCTTTTGATAATCGACGGATTCGTGGTTCATCAAATCCATCAGGTTTTCCAGATTGCGTGCGACGATTTTCGGCTTCTGTTCCGAACGCTGCATGAAAATACCTCCTCCAAACGGTTTTGCCCTTACTGTTCCAAATTGTAAACGGCTTTATACGGCGCATTCACTATGGAAGCCAGGGTGTGTATGGTGTATAATCAATTTGTAAAAAACACATAACGGATGACTTCGGCAAGCGGGGTGGACCTTTGGCCAAAAGCAAACAGAAATCGTGTATGGATGCGGCGTTGACGTATCTGACCGCGCGCATGCGCTCTGCGCATGAAATGCAAAGGTATTTGCAAAAGCGCGCGTACCCGCAGGAGGAGATCGACGCCGTCATGCAGCGCCTTGAGGAACTGGAGCTGATAGACGACGCGGCGTTTGCGCGCGAATTGGTGCGCAACAGGACGGCGCTGCGTCCGACGGGCAGGCGCGCGCTCTCACAGGCGCTGTACCGGGCGGGCATCGATCGGCAGACGGCACAGGCGGGGTTGGACACCTATTCGCGTGAAGACGAGCAACAGGCGTGCGAAACGCTGTTTGGCAAGCTCGTGGAAAAGCATGGAACGGATGCGCGGGCGCTGGCCAAAATCCAGCGCGCCCTGCTGGGAAAGGGCTTTTCCTACGAGGCGGTCTATCAGGCGGCGCAGCGGTATAAGGGGTTGGAATGGGAATGAGAGAACAGATCCTGGCAATGATGATGAAAAATCCACAGGCGTACTTTTCGGGCGAAGAGATGGCCAAGCAGCTCGGCATCACGCGCGCAGCGGTATGGAAGCATATCGATGCGCTCAAAAAGCTGGGCTGCACGTTTGACAGCAAGCCCAACCGCGGCTACCGGCTGCTCAGCGTGCCCGACGTGCTGGCGCCGGAGATCCTGAGC
>DXZF01000080.1 GCA_019415425.1 Bacillota bacterium
GGGCGTGCCGGCGCGCCATGGACACGCACTTGGGGTCGATATCGCTGGCCAATACGTGCGGGAACCCGCCGGCACGGCGCTGTTGCCGCGCCGCTTCGCGCGCCAGCGCCGCCTCCTTTTGCCACGCGCGCCAGCCGTCAAAGGCAAAGGTGCGCAACAGCCCCGGCGCGATGTGCGCGGCGATCATCGCGGCCTCGATGGCGATGGTGCCGGAACCGCAGCACGGGTCGATCAACGTCTCGCCGCCGGTGTAGTGCGCCAGCGTCACCATGGCCGCGGCCAGCGTCTCGCGCAGCGGCGCAGCGGCCGACAGGTCGCGGTACCCGCGGCGGTTGAGCCCGGCGCCGCTGGTGTTCATGGCGATGGTGGCCACATCGCGCAGCATGCCCACCTCCACGTTGTACGCCTGCCCGCTCTCGGGGCAGCGCGCGTAGCCGTAGTGGGCGCACAGCGCATCCGCGATGGCCTTTTTGACGATGGCCTGCAGATCGCGCACCGAAGCCAGCTTGCTCAGCGCGCTCTTGCCGGTCACGGTGAACTTCGCGTCCCTGGGCAGCAGCCTGTGCCACGGCATGGCGCGCACGCCGTCGAACAGCTGCGCAAACGTGTGCGCGTCAAACGCCGCCAGCTCCACAAACACGCGGTCGGCGCAGCGCAGCCACAGGTTGGCGTCGATCACCTGCCGCCTGTCGGCGTCAAAGTACCCCCGCGCGTCCTGCGCGCGCACGCCGGTGCAGCCCAACGCCACCAGCGCATCGCGCACCAGCGCCTCCACGCCAAAGGCGCAGGTGGCAAAGCAACGCATCAGCTCTCCCCCTCCGGCAGCGGCGGAATCTGCCCGGCCGGCAGGTCCGGCCGCTCGGGCGCGCGGTTGATGAGCATGTCGTTGATGATCAGCTGCAGCTCGCACCCCAGATAGCGCGCGGCCTGCTCGGCCAGCGTGATGCGCGACATGTAGATCGTCAAAAACTCCTTGACCGAGCTGGTGCGGTCCATAAAGCACCAGTAGCGGATCACCTTCTCCTCGGCGTCGGCGGTGACGCGGGTGGAGCGGATGGAGTAGTTGACGCGGTCGTGGATATCGTCAAAATCGTAGCGGTTGCGCCGCACGCGCGCGCGGTGCGCATCCACCTTGTCCGCAATGATCAGCGCGGCGCCGATCTCGCTCACCGGCGCGCCGCTCTCCTCGTCGTGGTTGCCCACGGCGGTGCAGATCTTGAGCACCTCGTGCAATTCCATTCCCATCTCGCGCAGCACCGGCAGCAGCATGGTCGCGCCCAGCTGCGCGTGGCCCTTGCGGTTGATCAGGTTGCCCACATCGTGCACCCAGCCCGCAATCGCGCCCAGCTCCACCGTGCGCTGCGGGTACCCCAGCTTTTTGAGGATGTCGGAAGTGATGCGCGCCACGTACCCCACGTGCCGCGGCCCGTGGTCGGTGTACCCCAACGCCTCCAGGCACAGGTTGGCCTGGTGGACCATGGCGCTGATGGTGGGGTCCTTCTGAATCTCTTTCAATGTAATGGCATGCTGCATCGCTGCGCCTCCTCACTTCTCATGTCAAACTGCCGGACGCCCGGCACGCCGTTGCAGCGCGTCGGGCCCGGCTGTGCGGCGGCCTGCCCCGCACGGCCGGCCCTGTTCACCGCCCCGACCAGAACGAATATATTCTTTCAATCCACGCCCCCCTCTATGGGGAACGGCCGTCTGCCGCGCCACAGGGCCCGATCGCCGCTGCGCCCCAAACGGGCCGGGCGGCGTCTTTCCCCTGTGCGCGAAAGCGACGCGCGCGCGCAGCGGTTTCCACGCGCGTTCTACGCCCACGGGTGCAAACGCCCAAACAGGGCGCCTGCGGAATCCCCCATGGGCTTTCCGCGCGGCGCTACGCGTCGTCGTCCATCTCGTACTTCATGCGGATGTAGTCGGCGTCGGCTTCAAACTCGCGCTCGATCTCGATCACTTCGCCCAGCGCCTCCACCGCATCGCGCAGCGCCAGGTAGTCGTAATACGTCAGGTGCGGCGCGTTCATCTCCTGCATCAGCATGTCCACCACCGAAGGGTCGCCCAGTTTGGACAGGCAGTGGGCGTAGAACGCGCGCGCGTCCGGCCGCGTGTAGAACAGCTCGATCAGCGCCTCCCGGGCGCCCTCCACCGGCCCGCAGCTGCTGACGATATCGGCCAGCCGGTCGCACACCTCGGGGCGCTGCTGTGCCGGCAGCGCGCGCAGCGCCAGTTCGGCCGCCTGCGCGCCAAAGGGCATCATGGCCTGCGCGGCCTGCTCCGCCTGCACCTCGCGCGCGCCCAGCACCAGCTGCAGGCACGCGGGCAGCATCGGCGCGTACTGCATCTCGCTCAGCAGCCCCAGCACCGCCTCGGTGCGCTTTTCGTCCATGGGCGCGTCCAGCAGCGCGCACAGCAGCGGCGCGGTCGTATCGGCGCGGCGCACCAGCTCGTCGAGCAGCGGGTCGGGCGGCTGCACGCGCGCGTCGGCGTAGTCCAGCAGCGCGTCGATGAGCGCCTCGTCGCCAAAATCGTCAAAGTAGTGCTGCGGCGCCTTTCCGGAGAGCGCCTCGTTGGGCGCCTGCAGCCACGCCTCGTACAGC
>DXZF01000081.1 GCA_019415425.1 Bacillota bacterium
GTGCAGAGGTGAGCATCCAGTTCACCCGGGATACCACAGCGCCCAATATTGACCTGCCCACGCCGGAAGGCGCACATGGCCAGCAAGAGGGCGTGCCCATTCTCACGGCGAGCGACAGCGTGACGATCACAAGCATCGTAGATGCCAATTTGGCGTCGTTTACCGTCAAGGCGATTCCGCACAATCTGCAACAGGGCACGGCGGATCCGACGCAAGAAATCACCCTCTTTACGGGCGATGCCAGCACGGTGTTTCCCAAACAGATCAGCCTCAATGGGCACAACCTGTCGGAACGGCTGTACACCCTGCGCGTATACGCACAGGATACAGTGGGAAACAGCCAATATGAAGAAGAGCAGTTCTTCTTTGTCGAGACGGCGCAGACCGAGCCGCGCAAAATACGCCTGTACGATCCCGAGCAGACCGAACAGGGGCAGAACATCCTGATCCAGTCGCGCATCAAGACGTTTGGCTATCAGGCGCTGGAAGGGATGACGTTGCCGGCCAATGCGACGGCAGAGCTGTTTGTGGACAATCAGCAAGTGCCGGTCATCGTACACGACGCGACGGCGCAGACCATTGCCGTCGATGTTCTGCACGCGCAAAACCGCGCGCTCTTCAATGGAAATGTACAGAGCATCCATTTGGAACTGGTTGCGCAGGACGGCACGCGGACCGTCTCGGCGCCCATCTTTACCGTAGCGGGGGATTTGCCACTGGAGGCGGAGAGCTTTGATGCGCTCACCGGCTTTACGCCCAATGGCAGTGCCTTGACCAAGGCCGAAGCGGTAGAGAGTGCAACCTTTACCACCAAACAGAGCGAACCGGGTTTCGGATTGTTGAGCGATGTCAACATTACGGCTTTGGAGGGTCTGCCGGCAGATGCACAGGTCTCCCTATCGATCGTGTTCATCGATGAGGACGAAAAGAGCATCACCGTGCCGGCACAGGTAAATGCGCGCGTACCGGCCCCAGGTGCGTATACCCGCTACCAGATTACCGGCACCGTGTCCACAAGCAGTGCGGTGAACATCACCCGCCTGACGGTGGAGCGGACGTACAAGGGTCAAAACGATACGGTGCAGACGGATCTGGTGCCGCAGGCCAGCGATTTGTCCGCCTTTGCACAGGCCAATTATACGACGTGGCTGCGCTGGAACTACGATGCGCAGCGGTTGACCTCTCCGCGCTTTGACGTGTACCGCATCAAGGCGTCGGACGTACCGGCAGATGCAGACAAGACGGCGTACTTCGCGCAGGCGCAGCTGTTGGCGGAAAACCTGACGGAGCCGTATTTTTACGATTACAACCTGATGTACGGAGAATCCTTTTTGTACTACATCGTAGTCAAACAGGACTTTGCGCAGGAGGGAGAGGAACCCATGTATGCCTCTTCCAGGCCCATTTGTCTGACCGATGGGGTCACCATGGTATCTGAAGGGGAATTGGATAAAAACCTGGGCCTGCAGAACCACTGGAGTTTTCTGGCGAGCACGGCAGGGAACGGCAACGCGTATATCAATGTGGACAACGGCAATCTGGTATTCCAGAAAACCGATTTCACGTTGGCCGGGCCCATTTTGGCCACGGTGATGCGCCGCACGTACAACAGCCAGTCTACCAGCAACACGGTGTTGGGGCGCGGATGGGATTTCAACTTCAACACCAACCTGCTCATCGAGTATGAGATGGGCGAGAACGGGCCGGAAGAAGTGGGCTTGATTCTCAAAGACGGCGACGGCTCTCTGCACCGCTATCAAAAGCAGGCGGACGGCACATACAAGCGGCCGGATGGCATCTTCATCACCCTGCAGGAGCAGGTCTCCACAGAGGCGGGGGCAACGCTGCCCACGCGCACGTTTGTCGCATACCGCAGCGATGATATCGAATACCATTTTAACGCCAATATGATGATTGAGAAATTCGTCGAGCCCAATGGCAATGCGCTGGAATTCACCTATGACGCAAAGGGGCGGCTGCGCACGGTGACGCACAACCTGTATACCTCCGGCAAGGTGAGCGATGCACAAAAACAGTACGTGGAATTCTTCTATGGAGAAGAGGTCGATCAGAGCATCGTCGGCGAAGATCTGCTGCGCGTGCAGGATCGGCTGGCGCGTGCGGTGGTGCACTACGATGGCAACCCGCAGGGCGCGCGGCAGGAGCTTGAATACACCTACGCCTGGGCCGATGAAAA
>DXZF01000082.1 GCA_019415425.1 Bacillota bacterium
GCGTGGCTGCTGCTGGACGGCCTGTTTACGCTGCTGTTTGCGCTGCTGTTGCTGTTCAACCAGCGCTTTTCCATGCTCACGCTGCCGCTGTTGTTTGGCATGTGGCTGCTCTCTTCGGGCGCCTCGCGCCTGGTCAACGCGCTGGAGCTCAGGGCGCTGGGCATGCCGGGCTGGGGCTGGTTTGCGGCGCTGGGCGCGCTGCTGCTGTTGGCGGGCCTGGCCTCGCTGATGGACCCGTGGGTCAGCTACGCCACGGCGGGCGTGACGGTGGGCCTCGCGCTCATCCTTGAGGGCATCAGCGCGCTTGCGCGCGCCGGCCTGGCCGGGCGCATGATGCGCTGAGCGCCATCTGGGGCGATGGCCCCCGCGTTTGCGGGGGCCTTTTTGCTGCCCGCGCGCGGCGTGGGGGCGGCTCCGTGCAAAAAATGCAGTGGCGCGCCGAAGCAAAACCGTTTACAATAAGGGCAGAAAGATGGCGAAAAAGAGCGAAACGGGGAGGACGACGACATGAACAAGACCCGCGCCCTGCGCTGCTGCGCGCTGGGCCTGCTGCTCTGGGGCTGCACGGCGCTGGCCGGCTGCTCCTCCGAAGTGATGGCCGGCCTGTTTGGCGCGAACCCGATTGTGATCAGCGAGGTGGTGAGCAGCAACAAGTCCAGCATCGTGGACGAGGACTACGGCACGCCGGACTGGATTGAGCTGCACAACACCTCCAGCCAACCCGTCAACGTGCACAACTACGCGCTCTCCAACGACGTCAAATCGCCCGTGAAATACGTGCTGCCCGAGGCGGTCATCCCGCCCGACGGCTACCTGATCGTGTACTGTGCCAGGCAGATCGACGACCCGCCGCCCGAGAAGATCTGCACCGGCTTCAAGCTCTCGGCCTCGGGCGTGACGGTGGTGCTGACCGCCGCGGGCGGCGATACGCTGCAAAAGCTGGAGGTGCCGGCGCTCACCGCCGACGTGGCCTACTCGCGCGATGCGTCGGGCGCGTACGCGGTCAACAGCACGCCCACGCCGGGGCGCGCCAACGAGATCGTGGCGCTCACGCAGGCGGAGCTGACGCAGATGCCCGACGACGCGCCGGTGCAGATCACAGAGGTGCTGGTGGAAAACGAGTACTCCCTGATCGACGAGGACGGCGAGCGCAGCGCCTGGGTGGAGGTGGCCAACCTCTCTGAACAGCCGGTGGCGCTGGGCCACTACCGCCTGAGCGACGACGTGCAGGCCAGCGGCAAGTGGACGTTCCCAGAGCGGACGATTGCGCCGGGCGAGCGCGTGGTGGTGTTCTGCTCCGGCAAGGGCAAGGTGACGCAGAGCGGCCAGATGCACGCCAACTTCGGCCTCTCCGAGAGCGACGCGCACATCTGCCTGACGGATATGGACGGCATGACCATCCAGAAGGTGCCGCTGACCGCCACGCCGCGCGACAACGTCTCGTACGGGGTCAAGGACGGGCAGTGGCTGTACTTCTCGCAGCCCACGCCGGGGGCCGAGAACACCACGCACGGCTATGCGGCCGCGGGCGACGTGCCGGGCGTGGAGCTGTCCGGCCTGTATATCAGCGAGGTGTGCGCCGTGCACGCCTACGGCAGCGACGAGGCGGACTGGGTGGAGATCCACAACGGCACCGATGCGGCGGTGAACCTGCGGGGGCACTACCTGAGCGACGACGTGGACCAGCCGTGTAAGCTCGCGCTGGGCGATGTGACGATCGCCCCGGGCGGCTACGCGGCGGTGAGCGTCACGGAATTTGGCATCGCGGCAAACGGCGAAACGGTGGTGCTCAGCGCGCCGGCGGGCTACCCGCTGGACGTGTTTGACACCGGCGTGCAGCGCCCCGGCGTGACCAGCGGCCGAAAGGGCGGGGATGCGTCGGGGACGCGCTATTTTTTTACCGCGTCCAGCCGCGGCGCGGCCAACCCGGCGCCCGCGGCGCAGTCGTACGCCGCGGCGCCCACCTTCAGCGTGCCGGGCGGCGTGCAGGAACAGGCGGTCACGGTGCAGATGCACAGTGCCACGCCTGACGCCACCATCTACTACACCACCGACGGCAGCGCGCCCACCACTGCCAGCGCGCGCTACACCGCGCCGCTGGCCATCGACAGCACCCGCACGCTGCGCGCCATCGCCGTGGCGCCCGGCCTGCTGCCCAGCCAGGAGCAGACCGCCACGTACCTGTACGGCGTATCGCACAGCGTGCCCATCGTGTGCCTGTCCATGGCGCCGGGCGACTTTTCCACCATGTACGCCAACACGCTGACGTACAGGAACGTCGAGCGCCCCGGCGTGGTGGAGTACTACGAGACCGACGGCGCGCTGGGCGTGTCGTTCCCGGCCAGCGTGCGCGTCTCGGGCTGGTCCACCCGCAAGTACAACCAGAAGTCGCTCACCTTCAAGCTGGACGCCGCCTACGGGCAGAGCGAGGTGACCTACCCGTTCTTTGAAGGGTACGAGATCGACACCTTTGCCGCGCTGACGGTGCGCGCGGGCGGGCAGGACCGCTACAACGCGTACGTGCGCGACGCGTTCCTCTCGCGCGTGGCGCTGAGCGAGGGCATCGACGCCGACGCGCCCAACAACCGGTACGTGGTGATGTACGTCAACGGCGAATACTGGGGGCTGTACGACCTGCGCGAGGAGATCGGCAAGGACATGCTGGCCTCGCACCACGGCGCCGACCCCCAGCGCGTCAACTACGTGCGGCGCGCGCAGGCGCGCTACGGCAGCGCGCAGGAGTGGGAGCGCGTCAAGGCGTTTGCCCGCAGCCGCGATCTGACCGACGCGCAGACGTATGCCGAGCTGTGCCAGTGGGTGGACGTGCAGGCCTGGGCGGACTACCTCGTGCTGCGCAACTACTTTCGCGAGACCGACCTGTTCAACCAGAAGCAGTGGAACACCAGCGACTATGCGGTCAAGTGGCGGCCCATCTACTTTGACAACGACTATTCGCTGGGCGAGGGGGCGCTCAACGGCGGGCTGATCGGCACGTACATGAGCTTTGCCGGGTACACCACGCGCAACGGCACGCACGTGTCCATGGATTTGACGGCCGGGCTGTGGACCAGCCCGCAGTTTAGGCAACTGTTTTTGCAGCGCGCGGCGTACCACGTAAAGTACACCTTTGCGCCCGAGCGGATTTTGCCCATCCTGGACGCGATGGAGGCCGAGATCGAGCCCGAGATGCAACGGCAGATTCAGCGGTGGGGCGCGCCCCGTTCGGTGCAGGCGTGGAAGGAGAACGTCGCCACCTTCCGCTCGCTGCTCGAGCAGCGGCCCGCGGCGTTTGCGCGCGTGCTGCGCGACTATTTTGACCTCTCCCAGCAGCAGTACGACGCGCTGGTGCCTTAAGGCGGTGGCGCTCACATCAATGCGGCAACATGCCGCGGCAGGGCATCAAAACGCCCCCGGCGCAGGCGATGGCGCGCGGGGGCTTCTTTTTT
>DXZF01000083.1 GCA_019415425.1 Bacillota bacterium
GGGCTGTCGATGCCACCCGAGAGCATCAGCGCCGCCTTGCCGCTGCTGCCCACCGGCATTCCGCCCACCGCGGGGATGATATTGGCGTATACGTACGCGCCATCGCGCACCTCCACCTGCACCAGGATATCGGGATTGTGCACGTCCACCGTGACGTTGTCCATGGCTTCAAGCACCAAATGCCCCACTTCGCGGCCGATTCCCTCGCTGTTTGGCACAAAGGACTTGTCCTCGCGCCGGGCCTTGATTTTGAACGTGCAGTGGGACAGCCCGCGCTGCGCCATCGCCGCCGTGAGCTCCTCCACCGCTGCCTGCCCCATGGCCGCAAGCGTCTTGTCCACCTTTTGGGCAGGGCATACGCCCACTACGCCAAAGGTATTGGCACAGCGGCGAATGACCTCTTCCTCGTGCTCCGGCGCAAAGCCGGAGACGAACACGCGCCCGTGTAGCTCGTATACATAGCAGTTCAGCCCCTTGAGCGTCTCGATCAGGCGCTGCTTGAGCATGCGCTTGAAAAAGGGGCGATTGAGCCCCTTGAGATGAATCTCTCCATACCGCACCAGCAACAGACGTTCCATTACCTTCTGACAAACCTCCTCAAATGCGTGACAGCGCGCACCACTTCCTGTGCGACGATCTCGCTCTCTTCCTGCGTGTTCATGCACCCAAAGCTGAAGCGGATGGTGCCCTGCGCGTATTGCGGCGGTACCCCCATGGCAGCCAGGATGCGGTTTTTGCCCTTTTTGCGCGACGAACACGCGCTGCCGGTCCCCACGTAGATGTCCTTCTCTTCCAGGGCGTGGAGCAGCGTCTCCCCGCGGACGTTTTCAAAGGAAACGGAAAGGATCTGCGGCGCGGCCGCTTCGATCGGCGGCCCGTTAAAGCGCACGCCGGGCAGCTCCGACAGCCCCTCCATCAGGTGCCGTTTGACGCCCAGGATGCGTTCGATGTGCTCCTTCTGATGCGCCAGATAGTATTGCTGCGCCTCGCCCATGGCCACGATGGACATGGCGTTTTCCGTGCCGGCGCGCATCCCGCCCTCCTGCGGGCCGCCCGTGATGATGGGATCGATGCGCACCGTTTTTTTGCACATCAGCACGCCTACGCCGCGCGGAGCGTGGAACTTGTGCGCGCTGATGCTGTACGCATCCACGTGCGGGCTGTGAAACGGCACCTTGAGATAGGCCTGCACGCCGTCGCTGTGGAAGATGCAGCGCGGGGCGACCTGCTTGACCATGGCGGCCAGCGCCGCAATGTCGTTGATGGCGCCGGATTCGTTGTTGACGTGCATGATGCTCACCAGCGCCGTATGCGGGCGCAGCACCCGGCGCAGGTCCTCCATGCGCACGCAGCCCTTTGCGTCTGTGGGCAGAAAGTCGACCTGATGCCCCATCTTTTCCAGGCGCAAAAACGCCTCGTACACGCTGGAGTGCTCCACGGCCGTAG
>DXZF01000084.1 GCA_019415425.1 Bacillota bacterium
CCCTGAGCGGGGTTGTAGGGGCAGCGCCCCTGCAAAAGGGGTCGTAGGGGCAGCGCCCCTACAAAAAAACCCCTAAGCAGGGTCCAGGGACAGCGTCCCTGGCAGGGCACACCCCCCACAAAAGAGCCGGATCCCTTTCAATTATCAAAAGCGGGCCGCAGCGGGATGACAAACCGCCCGTGCCCGGGTATACTGAAAGTGAAGAGGAAAGAGGAGGGGTTGTCCATGATGCAGAAGAGCCGTGCCACAACCGACGTATTCAAGTATGTACTCTGGGCGCGCACCGCGCTGATCGTGGCGCTGGTCGCAGGCGTGCTGATCCTCGCGCTGCAATAGGCTGCGCGGGCCGCAGGTACACCGGAGGGCCACGGCCGCAGTGCAGTGCGCTGCGCGCCGTCCGGTGCCGTGCCGTCGGCCGGGCAGGGTGCAACCGCGCTTTGCCCCGGCCGCGGCCTGCTGCGGCGCATGATGCGCGCACGGCCCCGTGCCACATGGCGCAACCCGATCATCGGCCCCTGTACACCCGTGCGGGGTGGCACGCGTTGCCCGCTTGCCGCATAGAAAAAAGCGAGGCTTGACAAAGCGCCCGCGCGGCGCTATGATAAACCCAATTCCAAAACCGATGACAAAGAGAAGTACGCAGAAAGCGGGCCTTCACAGGGAGCGGCGGAGAGTGGAACCGCCGCAGGGAACGGTCTGCGGAATGGACTTTGGAGGGCTTCCCCCAACGCGAGCGCCAGTAGGGGAGGACGGGAACCGCGCCCGTTAGCAAGGCGGCCCGTATGCGCGTACGGGGACGAGGGGGCCGAAAGGCCAATTTGAGTGGCACCGCGGAAGTACGTATCCGTCTCAAACAATGGGTTTGAGGCGGTTTTTTTGTACGCCGGGGGTTGGGCCCGGGAAAGGCGCGCAACGCAACCACCGCCGTCTGCACCGGTTTTCGGAAGAGACGAGAAGAGAGGAGAATGTATCATGAACCAGACCATCAAACGCACCCTTGCCATCTGCACCGCAGCGCTGCTGTCGCTGTCGCTGTTCGCCGGCTGTGGAGGCGAGAGCGCCGGCACGCCGTCGGACGGCGAGCAGGCGCAGTACACCGTGGGCATCCTGCAGTTTTCCGACCACGGCTCGCTGGACAACTGCCGCACCGGGTTCCTGGAGGGCCTTGCGTCCGCGGGCATTGAAGAGGGCGTCAACCTCACCGTGCAGTACCAGAA
>DXZF01000085.1 GCA_019415425.1 Bacillota bacterium
CTGCGCGGCATGGTCAACTGGGTGGGCTTTACACAGCAGGCCATCGAGTTTGACCGCAGCGAACGCGCGGCGGGGCAGACCAAGTATGGCCTCAAACAGATGCTGCGCCTGGCTTCGGACGGGATTTTCTCGTTTTCCATCAAGCCGCTGACGCTGGCCACGCGCATCGGCGGCCTGGTCACCATCGGCGCGCTGGCGGCGTGGATTGTGCAGCTGGTGATGCACATTCAGGGGTATGTGTTCCGCTTTAGCGACGTGGCCATTGTCGGCCTGTTTTTCCTGATGGGCATCCTGTTCATGTGCCTGGGGCTGATGGGCAGCTATCTGGGCCGCATTGCCGAGGAGAGCAAGAACCGGCCCATCTATATTGTCAGCGAGTTCTATCGCAGAAAGCTGGCGCCGCCGCAGCCGGTGGCGCAGGATGAGGAAGGAGAGGAACTGCAATGATCGACGAGCGCCAGAAGGTTCTCGCGCATAACCTGATCCACAACGCCGTGCAGCTGCAAAAGGGCGAAAAGGTGTGGATTAACCTGGTGGACTGCGACGCGTCCATTGCCTGCGCGCTGGTGGAGCAGACCTACGCCGCCGGCGGCTACCCGTTTGTGGTGCAGACCGATTCGCGGGTGCAGCGCCTGGTGATGCAGGCCATGACGCGCGAACAGGCGGAGCTCAAGGCGGAACTGGACCGGCACAAGATGGAGCAGATGGACGCATACATCGGCATCCGCGGCAGCGACAACATCTTTGAGAGCGTGGATATTCCCGAAGAGATCAACCGGATGTACGATTTGGTGTACACGCAGCCGGTGCACATGCAGACGCGATTGAAAAAGACCAAATGGGTGGTGCTGCGCTACCCCACGCCGGGCATGGCGCAGCTGGCGCAGATGAGCACCGAGGCGTTTGAGGACTTCTACTTCTCGGTGTGCAATCTGGATTACCAGAAGATGTCGCGCGCCATGGACCCGCTCAAACAGCTGATGGAGCGCACGGACCGCGTGCACATCACCGGCCCCGGCACCGACCTGTCGTTTTCGATCCGGGGCATTCCCGCCATCAAGTGCGACGGGCGCATGAACATCCCGGATGGGGAAATCTACACCGCGCCGGTGCGCGACAGCGTCAACGGCACCATCGCATTCAACACGCCCAGCATGGTCTCGGGCTTTCGCTACGAGCACATCTGCCTGACGTTTCAGGATGGACGCATCGTGCATGCCACCAGCAATGACGATGCGCGCATCAACCAGTATCTGGATACCGATGAGGGCGCAAGGTACGTGGGCGAGTTCGCCATTGGCGTCAACCCCAACATCCATACGCCCATGTGCGACACGCTCTTTGACGAGAAGATTGCGGGCTCCATCCACTTCACGCCCGGCAACGCGTACGACGAAGCCGACAACGGCAACAAGTCGGCCATCCACTGGGATCTGGTGCTGATCCAGACGCCGGCATACGGCGGCGGCGAGATCTACTTTGACGACGTGCTCATCCGCAAGGACGGCCTGTTTGTGCTGCCGGAACTGCAGGGGCTCAACCCCGACCAACTGCGTTAGGAGGGATTTGGATGATCGACCCGAGAATGCAAAAACTGGCGCATGTGCTGGTACACCCCTCCATGAAGGTCAAGCCGGGGGAAAACGTCAATCTCATCCTGCGCGACCCCAATCTGGATTTTGCAAGGGTGATGGTGCAGCAGGTGCAGGCCGCGGGCGGGCGGCCGTTTGTGGAGCTGTCGGACTCGCGCGTGGTGCGCGCGCTGCACCGCGGCATGGATGAACAGCTGGCGGCGCAGATGGCGCAGTTTGCCTGCGAAAAGTTTGAACAGATGGATTGCTCCATGCACTTTATCGGCGCGCACAACGAGATGGAGCTCTCCGACGTGCCGGGCTCGGTGCAGGCCATGTACCGGCGCGTGTACAGCCAGCCGGTGGACGTCGCCATGCGCAAACGGCCGACGCGCTGGGTGGTGGTGCAGTGGCCCACCGCGGAGGCGGCGCAGAAGGCCGGGATGAGCACCGAGGCCTTCGAAGACTTTTTCTTTGACGTGTGCTGCGTGGATTACGAGGCGATGGAGCGCAATATGCAGCCGCTCAAGGCGCTGATGGAGCGCACGGATCGGGTGGAGATCAAGGGCCCGGGCACCGACCTGTCGTTCTCGATCAAGGGGATTCCCGCCGTGCCGTGTGCGGGCGAATTCAACATCCCGGACGGCGAGATCTTTACGGCGCCGGTGCGCGAGTCCGTCAACGGCGTCATCACCTTCAACGCCCCCAGCGTGGAAGGTGGATTCCGGTTTGAGAACATCTGCCTGACCTTCCGGGACGGCAAGTGCATCGAGGCCACGGCCAACGACAGCCGGCGCTTAAATGAGCTGCTGGATACCGACGAAGGGGCGCGGTATGTGGGCGAATTCGCCTTTGGCGTCAACCCGCTGATCACCACGCCGATGTGCGACACGCTGTTTGACGAAAAGATCGCCGGCTCCATCCACATGGCCATGGGCAACTGCTATGAGGACGAAGCCCCCAACGGCAATGTCAGCGGCCTGCATTGGGACATGATATGCTTGCAAAATGAAGGCGGCACTGTGCGTTTTGACGGCGTTGTGGTGCGTGAAAACGGACGGTTTGTTCTGCCCGAGCTGGAACCGCTCAATCCGGTGA
>DXZF01000086.1 GCA_019415425.1 Bacillota bacterium
TATCAATTATACTACCTATGGAAATGACATCCTATAATGAACGATATCATTCATTATAGGCCGAAACAGGGATCTCGCGCATTCGAATGGGAGGGGGGAACGTGCGAGCGCGATTGAACGCGAACATCAATGGGAGAGGGAGGAGAACATAATGACGTTGTTTCAGGCTATTTTGCTGGGCGGTGTATACTGGTTACGCGCCGTTGAACCGATGTACGGTGGGGATGTGTACTTCCGACATCCGCTGGGGATTGTGTTTTTTGTCGGCTTGATCTTGGGCGATATGCCTACAGCCATCAAGGTGGGAGCCGTCGTACAGCCCATGTTTTTGGGCATGACGGGCGCTGGAGGGTCTGTGCCGGATGACAAGGCTGCAGCAGGGTTGGTCTGTGCCACTGTGGTGATCACATCCGGCCTTCCGATGGATCAGGCCGTGGCGCTGGCCATCACAGTCAGCCTGCTTTTGGCGCAGTTGCACACCATCCGCCGCATTGTGGCCAGCACCTGGGTGCATATGGCGGATACATATGCGGAGAACTGCAATATCAGGGGCATCTATATGGCGGGACTGGTGTATACAAACCTGGCAAAAGTCGTCATCTTTTGGGTGCCCATGACGCTGATGCTTTATTTTGGCGCCGGTTTCATTGGGGAACTGATGACTGGGCTGCCAGAGTTTGTGAAGAATGGTCTGTCGTTTACAGGCAAATTGCTGCCGGCACTGGGGTTTGGCATGACGATCAATGTCATTGGGCGAAGGGATCTGTTGCCGTACTTTGTCGGGGGATTCTTCTTTGCCAAGTACGCGGGGCTTTCCAGTATACCAGTCGCACTGACGGGCCTGTTCATCGCTTTTTTGGACATGCGGTTCAATAAGACAGAGGTTGGAGAAGAGCAGCAAATCACGCTGCAGCTCAAGCAGGAGATGGAGCGGGGCGAACACATCCTGGATAAGCGCGATATCTTCAAAGCCTGGGTGATCTGGTGGTGGGGTTCTGAACAGAGCAATAGCTTTGAGCGGCTGCAATCACTGGCGTTTTGTATGACCATGGCGCCCATCCTCAAAAAGCTGTATCCCGATAACGAGGAAGAGCTGCGACAGGGGCTCAAGCGCCATCTGCTGTTCTTCAATACAGAGGGCATATGGGGCAGCGTCATCCATGGTATCGTTATCTCCATGGAGGAACAGCGTGCCATGGGCATGGACGTGCCCACAGAGGCCATTGTGGGCATCAAAACGGGATTGATGGGCCCGTTTGCCGGCATTGGCGATACCATCGACTGGGCGACAATGGTGCCGTTGACACTGGTGTTTTTTCTGCCGTATGCACAGCAGGGCTACTGGTGGGCCAGCGTGTTGCCATGTACGATCATTCTCGTCATCAATTGGTGCCTGGGCTTATCCTTCTTCAAACTAGGATATCGTATGGGCACGGGAGCAGCGTTGTCCATCCTCCAATCAGGGCAAATCCAACGGGTGATCACATTCTTTAGTGTGATGGGCCTGTTTGTCATGGGCGGGTTGTCTGCAGATATGGTGGATGTGCAGTGTGCGCTTGTCATTCAGACCAGTGGTGCACCGATGGGCATTCAGGCGGATATTCTGGATCAGATCCTGCCCGGCCTATTGTCGATTCTTTCGGTGTTTGCTGTGTATGCATACCTCAGGAAGGGAGGCAATATGCTCAAGGCGACGTTCTGGATCCTGCTCTTTGGCTTAACGCTGGGCTGCCTAGGTATCATGGGTACGCCGCCGGTCACCGCTTGATTTTATATGATGTGCCAATCGTCTTAGGCAAAGGGCCCTGTCATACGGCAGGGCCCTTTGCGTTCTGTACGCATATCGACCAAAGTGCATTGCGTTTGACGGATTGGAGCAACGCTGTTGCACGGAACGACATCCTTTCGCCAGAGGTGTGCAGGCATGCAATAGATGCCGTAGTGGGCGATGCATCGAAAACCCATCGTAAGGCAATGGACCATACGCCATTCTGGCGCCATTGTGGCAACAACGTGAAACTTGCACCCAGTGGGTTGACACATAGAAATTATGAAATATAATAT
>DXZF01000087.1 GCA_019415425.1 Bacillota bacterium
CCCAATGACGGCATCTTCACACGGCAACACGGGCGGCGGGGCGATGAGCAGCACTTTGGCCTTTGGGCTATGTTGATGGGCGCACTGGACAAAGTGGCCGATTCGGCAGGCGATGGCCTGTGCGTCCGGCGCACAGGCGCTGCGGCAGTCGTTGGTACCCAACATCAGCACAATGCCGTCGATGGGCGCATGCCGTACAAGCGTCCGTTTCAACGCGCGCAGCGTCTGCTCCTGCGGCCCGGCGTCGTGGTAAAAGGCCACCCGCCCGCACACGCCTTCTTCCAATACCTGGCAGTGCAACTTTGCGCCAAGCAGGCATGGCCAGCGCGTCTGCGCGTCCATGCGCGGCCCGCCGCCCGGCGGATAGCCGTACGTGTTGGAATCGCCAAAACAGAGTATGCGCTGCATGCATTCCCTCCTGTAAAATCGCTGATTTCTCCCTCTATTATACGATGCGCACGGCGCGAAAGGGAAGAAATGAAAAAATATTTTACTTTTATACTTTACTTTGTTATCACGACATTGTATAATGGTTCCACAACGCAACGGGGGGTATAGAGAAGATGAAAAAATGGTTTGTGGCCGCGATGGCCGTTTGTCTCAGCGCGATGATGCTGGCAGGGTGCGGTGGTTCGCCCGAAGCGAGTGGCACAGGGGATCAGACGCAGGGCGTGGATGCCTCGTTGACCACCGTCAAGGAAAAGGGCGAGCTGATTATCGGCCTGGACGACAGCTTCCCGCCGATGGGTTTTCGCGACGAGGCGGGCGAACTGACGGGGTTTGACGTCGAAATGGCGCAGGAGGTCTGCAAGCGGTTGGGTGTGACGGCCGTACTGCAGCCCATCGACTGGAGCGCCAAGGAGATGGAGCTCAACAGCAAGACGGTGGATGTGCTGTGGAACGGCTACACCATCACCGATGAGCGCAAGGAAAAGGTGCTCTTTAGCGATCCGTACATGAAGAACACGCAGGTGATCGTGGTCTTAAAGGATTCCGAGATTCAGACGCTTGAAGACCTCAAGGGCAAGAAGGTCGCGGTGCAGGATGGCTCCAGCGCGCAGGACGCGTTGAAAAATCAGGCGGACATCTACAGCGAGATCGAGCAGATTGACTTCAAGGAAAATGTGACGGCGTTCCTGGACGTGGACAATACGCAGGTAGATGCGTTGGCCATTGACGAAGTGGTCGCCAACTACTACCTGGCACAGAAACCGGATACCTACCGCGTTTTGGAAGAGACGCTGGCGCCCGAAGAGTACGGCGTAGGCTTCCGCATGGAGGACGTGGCGCTGCGTGACGAGGTGCAGCGGATCATGGACGAAATGGTGGCGGACGGCACGGCCAAGACGCTTTCTGAAAAGTGGTTTGGGAAGGACGTTACGCTCCAGTAGTGAATAGGCACGGCATCGGGCCGGACGGCGCCACGCCGTCCGGCCCTTGATTTGCGGGGGAGAGGGGCATGAAGTATTTTCAGGATCCGGCCAGATTGTGGTCGTTGCTATCACAGATGCTGGAGGGCACGGGCAGCACGCTGTTGCTGTTTGCGCTGACGCTGCTGTTCGCATTGCCGCTGGGGTATTTTGTCAGCCATGGCAGCATGACCAAGATCAAGCCGGTCAAGTGGCTCACGCGCACGTATATCCTGCTCATGCGCGGCACGCCGCTGATGCTTCAGGTGATGTTCTGCTATTTTGGCCTGAACATTCTGGGCATCCGCATCGACCGCTTTCTGGCCGGCGTGCTGGCTTTCGTGCTCAACTACACCGCATACTTTAGCGAGATCTACCGCGGCGGCATTCAATCCATTGAGCGCGGCCAGTACGAGGCGGCGGATGTGCTGGGCCTCAAGCGTTCGCAGACCATGCGCAAGATCATCCTGCCGCAGGTCGTCAAGCGCATCCTGCCCGCCATGGGCAATGAGACGATCACGCTGGTCAAGGATACGGCGCTGGTGTCCGTCATCGCGGTGAGCGATTTGATGAAGGTATCGTACTCCGTCGTCTCGCGCGATGCGAGCGTCATGCCGTTCTTCATCGCGGCGGTATTTTATCTGATCATGAACGGCGTGGTCACGCGCATCCTGTCCATGATTGAAAAGCACTACGCATACTACAGGTGAGGGGGTGCGTGAAGATGGCAATGGTGGAAGTGGAAGGCCTGTGCAAGCGATTTGACGCTTTGGAGGTTCTGCGGGGGATCTCCCTGCAAGTAGAGAAGGGCGAAGTGGTGGCCCTCATCGGCCCCAGCGGCAGCGGCAAGAGCACGTTGCTGCGCTGCATCAACCAATTGGAGAAGGTGGACGCCGGGACGGTCCGCATCGATGGCGACGAGCTGTGCCGCAACGACGCTGCGGGCAGGGCCGTATATGCCGACGAGGCGGCGCAGCGCGCCATCCGGCTCAAGATGGGCATGGTGTTTCAGTCCTTCAACCTCTTTCCGCACCTGTCGGTTCTGCAGAACATCACGCTGGCACAGACGCTGGTGCTGCAAACGCCGCAAAAACAGGCCGAGGAAACCGCGATGGAACTGCTGCAAAAGGTCGGATTGCACGAGCGCGGCAGCGCATACCCGTACCAGCTTTCGGGTGGGCAGGCACAGCGCGTGGCGATTGCACGGGCACTGGCCATGCGCCCACAGGTGCTGTGTTTTGACGAACCCACTTCAGCGTTGGACCCCGAGTTGACGGGCGAGGTGCTGTCGGTCATGCAGCAGTTGGCCAAAGAGCACATGACGATGCTCGTTGTCACACACGAAATGCGCTTTGCCGCGGGGGCGGACCGCGTCATCTTCATGGATGGCGGCGTGATCGTAGAGCAGGGGCCGGCCAAACAGGTGATCGAGCAGCCACAGCAGGCGCGTACGCAGGCGTTTTTGCGCCGTGTGAATGGATAGGAGCGGCAGACGTTGTGAACCAAGCCAAGGCGGATAACCCCCGGTTCCATCACGGTGTATGGTAGACAAATGGCGGAAGGCATCTCCCAAAAGATGCCTTCCGCTTTTTCTCTCATGCCGATCTCGTTCTTACTGACTGCCATCTCCTGTGTGTAAAGCATTGCCCGATGGGCACCGTAACGCGCATGTACCGCTTCCCGCACAATTTCAGACACCGGCGCTGGTATTTTCAGAGAATGGCAACCATGGCGCGCCCGCTCGCCCCAGTTCTTTGCGCTTGGCCGTCGGCTGTTCAACCGGCCGGAGTTGGCATTGGCCTTTGACTTGGTTGGCGCCCTGTAGAGCCCTGAGGATCGTTTCCCGCATTCATGTTGCGCGTGTGCCTGCCAATATACCCGATGTCACGGCAAATGCCACCGCCGGAAATTCGCCGGGCCGTTCCGTAGAACCATCGCGTTTTCGGCTATCTGTATGGCGGGCACCGTGCCCTACAGTTTGTATGACGGAAAAACGGGCAGAGGGCGAAAAAACCGGCTCCCCAAAGGGAGCCGGTAAAAGCGCCGGAACGAGTGTTTAAGAGGTCTGCCGTTTTCTGGAAGATGCGATAACGCCCGCCAGGCCGATAGAGGCCAGCAGAAGCAAGACGACCCACTGCGGTTGGCCGCTTTCGCCGGTCTTCGGGACGGTTTGATCGCCCGTTGCGGGAAGCTCCACCGCCGCCATTGCATAGCCGCAGACGGTGCATTGTTCGTGTTTGCTGCCCGCTGCAGTTGCCGTGGCTTCTTGATCGGTAATCCATGTAAGCGCGTGCACGGCTTCATTCAGCTTTTCGCCGCAGGATACGCATTGCTTCCAATGACCGCTTGCATCGGATTTCCACGCAGTTGCAGCCTGATGCCCGGTAGCCGGGAGAATCCCGTATTCGGCAAGGTTCGGGATCTCATTTTGTGCATTTTCATCTGAAAAATATCGATTGCAATTTTCACAGGTATAATACGCTTCTTTGCCGTCCGCGGTGCAGGGTGCGTCCACCTTTGCCATGAGCGTCAGCTGGTGGCCTGCGGCCTGTCCGTTTGCAAATGTGAGGGCTCCCTTTGCGCCGCACACGCAGGAATCGTAATACTTGGCGGGTTCCGTGCAGGGCGATGCGCTGCCTGTCCTCGTTCTGGTCTGTGCTGGAAACACGGATATACCCATAATCCAATCAGATCCCCTCGCTTTCCCCATCCAATATGCGCACAAGCTGGGCGAAAGACAACCTGGTGACGGCCCGACCGTCGGGACGGGCCATGGCTTTGGTCCATTGCACTACCTTTGCCGATTCGGCTTGTGTTAAAATAAGACGGCAGAGGCAAAAGGGGGAAGGACAATGGAGACGGCCTTTACACGCACGCGTTGGCTGCTGGGAGACGCGGCCATGCAGCGTTTGGAAAAGGCGCATGTGGCCATCTTTGGGCTGGGCGGCGTGGGTTCGTTTGCAGCTGAGGCACTGGGGCGCAGCGGCATCGGCGCGCTGTCGCTGTTTGATCACGACACCGTGAGCATCACCAATCTCAATCGGCAGTTGATTGCCACGTACGAGACCATCGGGCAGCGCAAGGTGGATGTGATGCAACAGCGGCTTGGCTCCATCAATCCGCACATGCGCGTACAGGCGCATGCCGTGTTTTACACGGCGGAAAACGCGGATGTATTCGATCTGCGCGCCTTTGACTACG
>DXZF01000088.1 GCA_019415425.1 Bacillota bacterium
CCCCGCCTATGGCGCCGGCACGGCGCGATGCGCAAAGGCGGCTTGTACGCCGCATATTGGCCGTGTGCGCGTTCACGGCCACTGCCCCGCCGCCCACGCAAAAGGGCCCGGGCATACGCCCGGGCCGTGCGCCCCGCAAATCACCTGGGGGCGGTCAAATTCTGTTCCACGCGGGAGAGCAGCGCCGAGAGCGTCTGCCACTCCTCCTGCATAAACCCGGCCGACATGCGCCGTTGGATGTCCCGGTCGATGTCGTCGATCACCTGCGCAAACGCCTGGCCCGCCTCGGTCAGAAACAGCTGGTTCTGCCGCCGGTCGGCCTCGTTGACGCGCCGCACGATGTGCCCGCGCTCCTCCAGCCGCCGCGCGTCGCGCGCCAGGCTGGCCTTGTCCAGCCCGAAAAAGCACGCGATCTCCTCCTGGCTGGCGCCGGGGTGCTTGCGCGCGTACAGCACGATCAGGTGCATCACGCCCACGTAGCCGTGCGGGTCCAGCGCGCGCCGCATCTGGCGCAGCTGCAGCCGGTTGATGCGGCGCAGGCTGGAGAGCGCCGGCCGCACGCTCAGGCCTCCTCGCCCGTGAGCGCGGCTGCGGCCTCGTGCTCCTTCTCAGCCTCCGCCTCTACGGACGAAACGCCCTCCACCGTCGACTGCAGATGTTCCTTCTCGGCAAAATCCACCTTGCGCATCATGCCGCGCAGAATCGGCAGCGCCAGCAACAGCGACAGGCCGTCGGCCACGGCCTGCACCGACGCCACGCCGACCGCGCCCCACAGGTACGCCATCAGGTGCACGATGGGCAAAAAGCACGTGCCCTGCCGCGCGGTGGAGAGCAGCAGCGCGCCCCGTGCGTTGCCCAGCCCGGCGCAGAACATGTTGACCACCGCCACCCACGCGTGGATGGGCATGGCGATGCTCTGCAGGCGGATGCTGAGCATGCCGATCTCCATCATCTCGGCGTCGCCCACGGTGAAGATGCCGATGGTCTGCCGGGCGAACACGAACAGCAGCGCGCCCATCACCGCGCCGCCGATGAGCGACACCCACGAGGCAAAGCGGAAGCTCTGCCGCACGCGGTCAAACCGCTTGGCGCCCCAGTTGAACCCGGCCACGGGCTGGAAGCCGTTGCCAAAGCCCAGCACGATGCCAAAGGGGAACATCATCACCTTGGTGGTCACGCCGATGCCGGCCAGCACCGAGTCGGAGATGCCGCCCGCGATGTTGTTCAGCAAGATGGCCGCCACCACCGACAGCGCGGTGCGGAACATCGAGGACGAGCCGATGCTCACGATCTGCCCGATGATGTCGCGGCTGCACTCGATCAGCCGCACCTTGATGCGCAGCAGGCTGCGGTGCGTCACGTACGGGAAGATCAGGATGCCAAAGCTCACCAGTTTGGAGATGGCCGTGGCCATGGACGCGCCCGCCACGCCCAAATCCAGCGTAAAGACGAAGATGGGGTCCAGCACGCAGTTGAGGATGCCGCCAAAGCCCATGCCGATCATCGAGAGCATGGCGCTGCCCTCGGCGCGCAGGCACTGGTTCATGACGAAGCTGGTGGCCATGAACGGCGCGACCAGCAGCACGTACGTGGCGTAGTCAATGGCGTACTGCTCGCACGTGGGCGTGGCGCCCAGCAGGCGGATCATCGGGTGCATGAACGCCATGCCCAGCACCGCAAACACCGTGCCCACGATCGCGGCCAGGTAGAACGAGGTGGAAAGCACCCGGTTGGCCTTTTCCGTCTCGCCCGCGCCCAGCAGGCGCGCGATGTAGCTGTTGGCGCCCACGGCCAGCATGGAGCCCGCCATCATGATGATCTGGTCCAGCGAGGTGTTGACGCTCACCGCCGCGGTGGCGTTGGTGCCCAGAAAGCTGACGAAGTACGTGTCCGCCAGGCTGTAGATGGAGTTGATCAGAAATGCGATAATCGTCGGAAACGCCATGCGC
>DXZF01000089.1 GCA_019415425.1 Bacillota bacterium
GTGGTGGATTCATCAAGAAGAGCGGCCTGTTTGACAAAGTCGTGGGCACGCTGGACGCTGCGGGCATCCCCTACATCGAGTTGGAGGGCGTGCAGCCCAACCCGCGCCTGTCGCTCGTCTACCAGGGATTGGAGACGGCCAAAAAGGAAAATGTCGACTTCTTCCTGGCCATCGGCGGCGGCAGCACGATCGATACGGCCAAATCCATCGCGCTGGGCATGGAATATGACGGCGATCTGTGGGATTTCTTTTCCGGCAAAGTGCCTGAGAAGATCGCTCCGGTCGGCGCGATCAGCACGATTGCGGCCACGGGCAGCGAGACCAGCGGCTCTGCCGTGTTGATGGACGACCTGCGGTTGCACACCAAAAAGGGCAACATGTTCAACCACATCCGCACGGTGTTCGCCATCCTCAACCCTGAGTTGACGTACACGGTTCCGCCGTTCCAGACCGGCGCAGGCACTGCGGACATCCTGGCGCATGCGTTTGACTCCTACTTCACCTATGGCACTTCGTACCTGGGCGATAAGTTCAGCGAGGCGGCGATGTGTGCGGCGGTCAAGTACGGCCCCATCGCGCTCAAGGACCCGAGCAACTACGAGGCGCGTGCCGAGTTGCTGCTCACCGCGTCCTTTGCGCACAATGACACCTGCCGAATCGGCCGTTTGCGCTTGCCGTTCTCGGGCGGTGGACACAACCTGGAGCGCCACCTGAGCGGTATGTTCGACACCGCGCACGGCGCGGGTCTGGCCGTGATGATGCCGGCCTTGCTGCAGTACTTGCTGGAGCATGACGAGACGACCGTGGCCAAGATCGCGCAGTTTGCCAACCGCGTGTTCGACGTCGAAGCCGATCCCGCCAATCCGGAAGAAGTGGCGCAGAAGGGTATCGATCGCTTCCGCGCATGGCTCAAGGATCTGGGCATGCCCGCAACGCTGCATGAGCTTGCCGGCAAAGAGGTGACGGATGCGCATATCGATGAGCTGATGGAGAACGTCCAGTTCAACGAAGAAGGCCGGTTCATGGGCTTTGGACATTGCAACCGGGACGACGTGCGCAAGATCTTCGAGTCCGTACGCTAAATCCCAATTTACACACATTGCAGGC
>DXZF01000009.1 GCA_019415425.1 Bacillota bacterium
GGGCCGCATGAGCGCGGAAGAACACGCAAAGCTCAAAGGCGTATTGATCGAGATGGGGCTGCTGCACTGAGGTGCACGCCCAAACGATGGCACACGGCAGAGGGAAGCGGGAAACCGGCTTCCCTCTTTGTGCCCATGCGCGATCGATACCGCGCCGCGACGTGCGCCCCAGAAACTTTTGTGTGCATCGCACACATCGGGTGCGAAATATGGTAAAATGGCAACCGTGAACAAATGGCGAAGGAGGATGCATGCATGGCCAGCATCAGGCGCATTTATGTGGAAAAGAGACCGGGGTTCGATATGGAAGCCAAGAGGTGGCTCGCCGACCTGCGTACGCATCTGGGCCTGACGGCGCTCAAGGATGTGCGCGTGCTCAACCGCTATGATGTCGAGGGCATGCAGGACGAGGCGTTCGCACGCGCGTGCCAGACCATCTTTGCAGAGCCCAATGCCGATGTACTGTATCACGAAACCTTTGCGCTGCAGCCGGGCTGGCAGGCCTTTGCCATGGAATACCTGCCGGGCCAGTACGACATGCGCGCTGACAGCGCCGTGCAGTGCGCACAGATGCTGGGCGATACGCCGCTGATCCGCACTGCGCGCGTGATGGCGCTGTGTGGGGAGCTGAGCGAGGCAGACGTGCAAAAAGTGCAGGCGTACTGCATCAACCCCGTCGAATCGCGTTTGGCCAGCATGGACAAGCCCGAGAGCCTCAATCTGGATGGCCCACGGCCCGACGACATTGCGCGCCTGAGCGGCTTTTGCACCATGGACGAGCAAGCGCTACGCGCGCTGCACGCGCAGATGGGGCTTGCCATGTCGGTGGAAGATCTGGCGTTTTCGCAAAGCTATTTCCGGGATACCGAGCACCGTGATCCCAGCGAGACCGAGATCCGCGTGCTGGATACCTACTGGTCCGACCACTGCAGGCACACGACGTTTTCCACCATCCTCGACGAGATTGCCCTGCCCGAGGGCCCGTACCGTACGGCGTTTGCGCGTGCGATGGACAATTACGAGCAGGCGCGCCGCATTGCGGGACGCACCGAACGGCCGCATACGCTGATGGATTTGGGCACGGTGGGCGCCAAGGCGCTGCGCGTGCAGGGCAAATTGGAAGATCTGGATCAGAGCGAAGAGATCAATGCCTGCAGCGTGGTCATGCCCGTGGAGGTGGACGGGCAAAAGGAAGATTGGCTGCTGCTGTTTAAAAACGAGACGCACAACCATCCGACCGAGATCGAACCGTTTGGCGGTGCGGCCACCTGCCTGGGCGGCGCGATTCGCGATATTTTGGCCAACCGCGGCTATGCGCACCAGGCGATGCGCGTCACGGGCTGTGCCGATCCGTATACCCCGATGGACCAGACCGTGCCGGGACGGCTGCCACAGCGCCAGATCACCACGGGCGCCGCGGCGGGATTTTCCTCTTACGGCAACCAGATCGGCCTGGCCAC
>DXZF01000090.1 GCA_019415425.1 Bacillota bacterium
GCTTAATCGTTCATTTGTAGTATAGGGGCAAGGCGTATCCGGGTCAATAGCCTCCGTGCAGTTGTTGCCATTTGGAATAAAAGTACTTCCTTTTGGGCCAATGCCCCGTTTCGGCCTGCCCCGGCCCACATGGCCCCGGACGCTTGCAAACTTGCGGCGTATGCCAACCGGGCAACTTGTGATAAACTATTTGAAAAGGGGGGATTTGGCATGCAACGCACCTCATTGCCACACGACCATGGGCAGCGCATCGAAAAACAGCTGGAACACATGCCAAAGGAAGAGGACTTTCAGACGGTTGCAGAGATCTTCAAGCAGCTTTGCGACAGGAGCCGCATCCGAATCTTTTGGCTGCTCTGCCATTGTGAGGAGTGCGTGATCAATCTGGCTTTCCTGGTCGGGATGACCAGCCCCGCGGTTTCCCATCATCTGCGCCAGTTAAAGAGCAGCGGCCTGATCGTCAGCCGCCGGGACGGTAAGGAAGTATACTACAAGGCCGCCGATACCGAGCAGGCACAGCTTTTGCACCAGATGATCGAAAAGATGGTGGAAATATCCTGCCCGTCTATGGAATAAATTTTTTTCAGGAGATGACGCATGCGCGAAGAATACGCGATCCGTATAGAGAAGGCGCTTGATACAGTGCCCAACGGCACGTTTGCCATCGAGCGGCACGGCACGCAGGATGCGCACAGCGCCCACATGGTGGAACAGTTCACCACCCAAACTGAGGGAAAGGGAAAGATCGAATCGTACCCGCTGTTTGCCGGCATCGAAATCCGGCTGCACCGGTACCTGGCCGAACAGGTGCGGTTCCATCACGTGGCCAAGGATTTTGTGCTGGAGGTCAACCACTGCCGGACGGGGCGAATCGGCTGGAACATGTGCGATGGCGCCTCGGTCTACCTCGGCCCGGGCGATCTGTGCGTGCATTCCAACGCCAGCTGTGCGGATTCGGAAATGACGCTTCCCCTGGGCTGCTACGAGGGCATGGCCGTGATGATCGATCTGCACCGATTAAAGATGGATTGCCCCGCGCTTTTGCGGGAGGCGGGTTTGGACGCGGAAAAGCTCTACCGGAAATTCTGTGCGGGCAAACGCCCCATCGGCATTCCCGCCAGCAGTGCGATCGACGCCATTTTTGCGCCGCTGTACGACCTGTCTGCATCCGTCCGCATTCCCTATTACAAGCTCAAAGCGCAGGAGCTGTTGCTGTATCTCATGCAATGGGAAGCGCTCCCGGAAGACGAGTTGATCCAGTATGGCGCCGAGAAAACGGAGCTGATCAAAGAAATCCGCCATTTTCTGGTACAGCACCTGGATCAGCGATTTACCATTGAAGCGCTCTCCAAAAAATATCTGATCAATACCTCCTCGCTCAAGGCGGTGTTCAAGGCGGTCTACGGCATGCCGATCGCCGCTTACGTCAAGGAATACCGCATGCAGCAGGCCATGCGATTGCTGCGGGAGACCGACGACAGCATCGCCACAATTGCAGCGCAGGTCGGCTATGAGACGCAGGGCAAGTTCACCAAGGCCTTCAAGGCAAGCGTGCAGATGCTGCCCACGGAATATCGAAAGCTGTACCGCAAAGAGCCTCTACACCCTTAGTTGGAGGCAGGCCGACCCACCCGTCACGCGGGGGCCGGCCTTTTTTGTGTATGCGGGGGGCCAGCGGGCAGCCTGTGTTTGCGGCAACCCGTAAACGCCCTGGGGCATAAAAAAGCGGGGCAGGGTCCACAACCCCGCCCCGCTATGGCAGCGCTACACAGCGCTTTGGCCGCTTCCGCGCCCGTGCGGCGCGCACGTCAACGCGCTTATTCAAACGTTGCACTGCTGGTATCCGGCACCACGTGAATCCACGTATTGCCCGGCTGCAACGTGATCTCGTTGCCGTTGGCATCCTTAAAGATCGTGGGATCCTTGAGGCCGGCCTTGCTCCACGTGCCCTCCATGTACTGCCCATTGATCGCCACCTGGCACTTGCCCGAGCCGATCACTTCCGCCAGCTGTCCGCCTTCGGGATACGTGTACGTCGCGTACTGGATGATCAGGTTTTTCACCTGGACCTGCTCGCCCGTAATCGCATCCCTGTGCGCCTGGCCGTTTTGGGAGCGCAGATACATGCCGCTCTCTTCGTCATACACATAGCTGACGCTGGCCAGCCCGGTTTCCACCTTCTGTGCAGACCCTCCGCTGGGGGTAAAGCTCGCATCAAACTGGAACGCGTGCACCTGCGGCGTGTAGTCGTACAGCGCAACGGCTTCCTTCGCCTTGAGGTACGCATTGTGCGGCGCGCTGCGCGAAGAATCGCGGTACGTCAAACCGTAGTCGTTGCCCAGGCCGTCGATGCGAATCTGGAACGGGTTCTCGCTCTCGATGTATTTGTACACATCCAGTACCCCGCCGCCCTTGGCCGCGCCATAGTGCGCATAGATGGCGTCAAAGCCCGCGGCCAACGTCGCGTAGTATTTGCGGGCGCTGCGCACCGGCCCGACCTTTTCCGGGATCTCGCTGTTGAGGATCAACATCAGGCGCGACATGCCGCCCTCCACCCGACACTCATACACCACGTCCGCGGCCTGCAGCCCATGTTGCGGACGCGCGGCCTCGCTGTTGTCGATCATCACGGCCAGCGGCTTGTATTCGTTTGCCGTCGACGCTCCGTTGAGCGGATCCACCGCCTGTGCAGGCGTTTGCTGCGCCTGTGGTTGCTCTGTAGGCGTCGTCTCGGTCACCTGTGTATCTCCCTTGCAACCCGCCAACAGTGCGCAGGCCAGCAGCACCGCGCATCCGGTCATCCAGAACTTTCGCATAGTCTCCTCCTCGAATCGCCAAGATTATTCCATGTTTACACCACGAAATCGTCTACATTATACCACAGATTGCCGGGGTGGAACGCACGATTCCACCTCGGCCGTGCCAAAGGTTGTCATTTGGGTACGGATTGATTACACTACCGTTGGAGGGGAAGAGGGATGAATGTCGCATGTATTTTGGCAGGGGGCCTCGGCACGCGCATGCAGTGCGCACAGCATGGCGATACGCCCAAACAGTACACGTTGCTGGGCGGTAAGCCCATCGTCCTGTGGTCCATTCTGGCGTTTGATGCGTGTCCAGCAATCGACCGGCTGTGCATTGTCGCCGCGGCCAACTGGCATGCGCGCATTGGCACGTGGCTGCAACAGGCCGGCGTGCGCACCCCTTACCAGTTTGCCCTGCCGGGTGCAGAGCGATTTGACAGCGCCTACCACGCCATCTGCGCGCTGCGCACGGTCTGTGGGCCGGAGGACATCGTCCTGTTTCACGATGCAGCGCGGCCGCTCGTCTCCCAGCGCATCATCGCGGAAAACATCGCATTGGCCAAAGCGCACGGTGCGGTGTACACTGCCCTGCCCAGCCAGGATACCATCATTGAAGGGCGCACGCAGGCCGAGCAAAACGATATATGCCTTGCGCACATCCCGCCACGCCATACCGTCTACCAGGGGCAGACGCCGCAGTCGTTCCGCTATGGCCTGATCGCACAGGCCCATGCACAGTTCCGAACGCAGCCATCCGATGGCCCCGTGACCGACGACTGTACCCTGGTGCATCGCATGGGGCACCCAGTGGTCCTGTGCATGGGCGAGAAACGCAACCTGAAGATCACCACGCCCGAAGACTATCTGTTTGCACAGGCGCTGGTCGCGGCACAGCCGCCGACGAATTGAGCGCCCGCGCACGCCATTGGCACGAATCTGAAGGACGGCTCTGCGGCGATTGCCGGCAGCGTCCGTCTCCTGCGCACCGGAGCAAATGCGCCTCCGTTCATCGTTTCCTATCGATCACAGTGCAGGCGCTTGCCCCGTCCATCGCCAGTTGCCCATATCACCGATCATCGACACCCGGTGCGCAGCGATGGCTGCGCGTTTTTTTATGGTTTCGTCGCTGCCTTTTTGCGCGCAGGCAGCCCATTCTTTGCGTTTGTATCTGCGCGCATGCGCTGCTGCTACGCGGACGATCGCCGTCGCCGCCCCCGCTCCC
>DXZF01000091.1 GCA_019415425.1 Bacillota bacterium
CGGGCGGCACCAGCACGTTGTACTTCTCGCGCAGGATGGTTCCCAAGATGAATTTGGCGCTGGTCTTGCCAAAGCTGCCGGTAATGCCGACCTTGTAGAGGTCGGGCCGGTTTTGCAAAATGCGCTTGGCATCGTCGATAAAGCCCTGGTTGATCTTGTTTTCGGGCCGCTGCCGCAAGCGCGTGCCCAGCGCCACAACATAGCCCAGCAGCGCCAGGGGCGCATAGCCCAAAAGCCCCGCGCAGACTGCGCCCAGCAGCACCGACACCTCCTGCAGTGCCGCAAAGGCCAGCATGCCCAGTACCACGCCCAGCGCGCAGCACAGCGCGCTCAGGATGGAGCACGCCCTTGCCAGGCGCTGCATGCGCTGCGTCATGACGAATTCTGTCTTTTGTTTTTGCGCGTTGCGGCGTTTGGCATATTCGATGGCGAGCGCCATGGTGATGGCGAGCGCAGCCGCGGCCATCAGCACGCGCCAGAGCGCCGCCACATGCTGCCCAATGGCGGCAGAAACGGCCTCCAGCGCTACGCCGAAAAGCGCAATGCCAAACAGCGGCAACAGGTCGGTCGTCCGATTGCGCTTGATACAGCGCAGATAACCATCCACCTGGTACGACTCCAGCTGCATGATGTGCAAAAACCGCCGCAGGTTCTTCTGGCAGCTCAGCGCCACGCACCCGATGACGATCAGCGTGCCCACGATGGCCCACGCGGGTGCCAGGGAGAAGTATTCTACCATCAACGTCATGCCGTTTCCTCGCTCAATAAAAAGTGGGAGACGACGGCCACAAAGTTCGGCAGCCGCTCCAGATACGCAAAGTGCCCTGCGTTTTCATAGACGACAAGGCCGCTGTCTCGAATCTCTTTTTCCATGATCTGCCCCATCCACAGGGGCGCGTCTTGGTCGTCTGCGCCCCAGATCAACAGCGTGGGATTTTGAATGTGGCGCAGGTACTTTTTCAGGTCTTCATTGACCACCAGGCTGAAGGTACGGCGCATGCTCTCGGGCAGCGCCCGGTAATCGGCACTGCCGGCGTTCTGCGTGCGCTTTTGGACGTCTATCCCCACGCATTTGCAAAGCTTACACATCCACGCATGTTTGGCCATGCGCTTGAACAGCTTATAGCTGTACACCTTGACGTAGTACTTTGCCCCGCGCCTGGGGCGAATGCCGGCCGCGCCCGTCAGGACGATCTTGGAAAACAGCCCGGGATCCGTACCCGCCAGCTTGATGACCACGCGCCCCCCAAACGAGTGCGCGATCACATCACAACCGACGATATCCATCGCCTGCATAAACGCGCGCGTCGCCTCGGCAAAATCCCCCACCGACCACGGCGTCTGCGGGATATCGCTCTGCCCATGGCCGGGAAAGTCGATGGCGTACACCCGCGCAGAGGCGCTGAGGGCGTTGAACACGGGCTTGAAGCTGTCTCCACAACCGCCCCAGCCGTGCAGCAGCAGAATCGGTTTCCCCTCCCCTGCACACTGATAGAAGATGTTGACCCCGTTGGTTTGAAAAAACATGCTTCCCGCCCTTACCCATCTTTGACGCCCCTGCCATGCAGGCAGCGCACTTACAGGCTAAAACCCATCCATAATAGAAGATTATACGCGATTTGTCACATCACCGCAATGCAAATCCTCGCACCACATGATCAGCGCGTCTTCGCGGTTATCGGTATAATAGCGCTTGCGGCGCCCCGCAGTGGCAAACCCGCACGATCGATACAGGTGCTGGGCCACCTCATTGCTCTCGCGCACTTCCAGCGTCATGGACACACAGCCCGCCTCTCTCGCCACTGCCATCAGCGCTGAAAGCAGGGCGCGGCCAACGCCCTGTTGACGGTATGCGGGCGCCACCGCCAGATTGGTGATGTGCGCCTCGTCCACGATCACCCACATGCCAATGTAGCCCATCAGGCGTGCGCCGTCAAATGCGCCCAGGTACACCGCGCAATCGTTATCGCCCATCTCCGTATACAGCGACGACAGGCTCCACGGCGCGGAAAAGCTCTGCGTTTCAACCGCGTGTACCTGCGGCACATCTGCGCGTGTGAGCCGCCGCAAATGGCAGCTATCCACGGCTTTGCCCTCCCCGCTCCAGCCTCTCCCGCTCCGCCTGTGAAAGGCGCAGGTAGTTGGGCAACAGCGAAAACGCATCGTCGTACGCCGCCTCCGGCATCTGCGCGGCCAGCATGGCCACGCTGCCGGCCAGTTGCACGTCGTAAGGCGCGGGGGCAAAGGCTGCGCGTTCCCCAAGCGCCTGCTCGATCTGCGCGCGATACACGCGCACGCCGTCCCCGCAAAACGCCACCCGCTCTGCATACGGCTGCAATTGCGCCAGCAGCTGCTCCAGGGGGCGCGGCGCATGCGGCACGATGCACGACTTCCCGCGGTACGCGGCGCTGTACACCTCTTTGCGCCGTGCATCCATCACGGCGCAGGCAATCGGCGCGCCCTGCGCCTGATAACATAATACGTCCAGCGTACTGACGCCGATGCACGGAATTTGCAGGGCCTGCCCCATCGCCTTGGCAATGGCCACCCCGATGCGAAGCCCGGTAAAGCTGCCCGGCCCGTTGCTCACGGCCACGGCGTCCAATTCGCTGCGGGCCACGTGCGCATGGGTGAGTGCGAAATCGATCAGCGAGATGATCGTCTCGCTGTGCGTGCGCGCGTCCTCCACGGCGCACTGCGAGACGACGTGCGCCTGCGCGTAGACTGCGGCGCTGGCGCACGGGCCGCTGGTATCGATGGCCAGAATCTTCATCTTCTCATTCCTCCCACGGCGTGATGGCGATCTCCCGCTCCCCTTCGCCCGCGTACGCAATGCGCACCCGGATGGGCCGTTCCACCCAATCTGCAATCGGCTCCGGCCACTCGATCAGGCAGATATCCTGCCCATAGAGGTATTCCTCCAGCCCCAGTTCCTCCACTTCCTCACCGTGCAGGCGGTACAGGTCCATGTGGATGAGCCGGCCTCCGCTGGCAAGCGGGTATTCGTTGATGAGCGCAAACGT
>DXZF01000092.1 GCA_019415425.1 Bacillota bacterium
CGCCCGCCTGCATCAGATTGAGCAGGGCAATCATCGTCGCGGCCTGGCCGCTGGTCGTGCACAGCGCGCCCACGCCACCTTCCAGCGCGGCGATCTTCTGCTCGACCGCATCCACCGTCGGATTGGAGATGCGCGAGTACATGTGCCCCGGCGCCGTCAAGTCAAACAGCTGCTGCACGTGGTCGGTCGAATCGTATGTATACGTGGTGCTCTGGACGATGGGCAACACGCGCGGATCACCGTTTTGCGGCGTATATCCCTCGTGCAGGCACTGGGTTTCAATCTTCATTCAGGATCCCTTCCTCTTGGCTCTGCCGTTGTTTTTCCCAGCATAGCATGGCCGAAAACCGGTGTCAACGTACGCGCAACCGGGCCGCATGGCCATTTTGCATGCCGATGGCTACCGGCCCACGGCGCGGGTGCATCGATCGAGGCCGCCCCTCTCACGCTTGATCTCGATGGCATGCAGCATGCCCCGGGACTGCGCCTTGGCCGCCCATGGCGCTATTCGCTCATGGCCGCCTTGGCCCAGCCCGGGTTTTGCATGATCGCCCTGCCCACGCCGATCATGTCTGCTTTCTGCGCATGCAGCAGCGCCTCCGCCTCTTGCCGCGTGGTGACGCCGCCAGCGACGATGACAGGAATGTCCACCGCCTGCTTGACCGCCTGGGAAAGGTCGCTGAAGTACCCGCTCTCGGTGTGCCCTTTGCGCGTGTAGAAGCACAGCCCGCCCGATACGTCCAGCACGTCCAGGCCCGCTTCTTCATACGCCCTGGCAGCCCATGCGGCCTCTTCAATCGTGCTCCCACCCGGGGCATAGTCGCAGCCGCCAAAGCGCATGGAGAGCAAAAACGCATCTCCCACCGCCGCGCGGACCGCCTCGATCACCTGTAGCGGCAGCCGCGTTCTGCCCTCCATCGTGTCGCCCGTGTAGGCATCCGTCCGCCTGTTGGTCAGCGGGGAGTAGAACTGGTTGAGCAGGTACCCGTGGGCACAGTGAATCT
>DXZF01000093.1 GCA_019415425.1 Bacillota bacterium
GGGCTACCGTGGTATCGTGCACGGCGGGCCGGCCCGACCCCGCGATATCGCACTGCCGCATGCAGATGAGCTTGCGCACAAACGCAAAGCCCCAGTTGCAAAATCGCACGCGCAGAGTGGATTCTTTGGCCTGCCCGGTCAGGTCGAACATGTGCCGGGCAATGAGCGTGCACACGTCGCCACGCAGCGCATCGGGTACGCCCAGCCGGGCCAGGATGGCCTGTGCCATCTCTGCGCCCTGCACCTCATGCCCGTACATTTTGCCGTTTTGCGCATGCGCGCGGCGCGGCTTGGCCACGTCGTGCAGCAAACCTGCCAGGCGTATGTCCAGTTCCGGCGGCGCGGCGGCAAAGGTGTGCAGATTGTGCCCGTATACGTCATAGGCGTGGTAGCGCGGCGCCTGCAAGACGCCGATGCCCTCGCACAGCTCCGGACACAGGACCTGCATCGCGCCGCACTGGTGCAACAGGTCCATGGCATACAGCAGTTTTTCCGGCCCCTGCCCGCTTGCCGGATAGCGGGTATCGCACAGGCAGATGCGCTGCCACTCGCCAAAGATGCGCGTGGGCGAGAGGTCCAGAAGGTTGCGCGCGTGCGCGCGCGCAGCCTCCATCAGCGCCGAATCGGGGGCAAACTGCAGCTCCCCCGCAAAGCGCACCATGCGCAAAATGCGCAGGCCGTCATCCCGCATGGTGTGATGTGCGCAAGGCCTACAGGCCCGCAGCGTGCCGCGTGCGAGGTCTGGGATACCGCCACATGGATCCAGCACCTCGCCGGTACCGGCATGGGCATAGAGCGCGTTGATGGTGAAGTCGCGCCGCATGGCGTCTTCGGTGAGCGAGTCGGTAAACTGCACGCGGGCGGGCCGGTGCTCGCCGCCGCTGGCGTACGACTCTACGCGAAACGGCGTGTACTCCAGCCGGCCCTGCGCGCAGCCAATCTCCACCGTGCCCAGCGCACAGCTGCGCACGCGCGCCTCGTATCCGCACGCGATGGCCAGCGCCTGCGCCGCCTTGGGCAATAGCGCGCCGCACGCGTCAAAATCCGTGGCGTCCATCCCCAAAAGGGCATTGCGCACTGCGCCCCCTACCAGGTATAGTGCGGCGCCCTGTGCCTCAAAGGCCTGCGCCAGCGGCGCAATCCAGGGTGGGATGGGAATGGTCAACCGGGGCCACCTCCTCTTGCGGACGGGGAATGCACAGCCACAGCCTTGCCGGCATCAGGCGAATGTCATAGGTGGATTCATACAGGATTTCGCCGTCGATATTCAGCGCAAGGGCCTTGTTGTGTGAAGTCAAGCGCAGATGATTGCACTGTATATGGCGGCAGAGGGACAGCCCAAGATGGCGGCCCTGAGAATACGTTTTGAGCAGTGGAAGAAGTTTGCGGCGCGGCAGCCCGTTGACCAACAGCACGTCCATCTTGCCGTCGAACGGATCGGCGGTGGGCACGGGATGAAAGCCGCCGCCATAGTACTGGCCGTTGGCAAAGACGGCGATGGTC
>DXZF01000094.1 GCA_019415425.1 Bacillota bacterium
GTCCAGCACGTACCGGCCGCCATCCTCCACCGTGACGTCGGCCGTGATCTGCTGGCGCACCGCCAGGCTGCCGCCCTGTGCAATGGTGACCTGCTGGCACGCGAGCGGCTGCGCGGCGTGCACCACGGCGCCCGTGAGCAAAACGGTGTCCTCCGCCGCGATCTGGCCGGCCAGCGCGTCCCACTGCGCCTGGTTGGCCACGGTGTGCATGCGGCCCGCCGCCCATGCCGTGTGCGAGGGAAGCGCTGCAAACGACAGCCATGCGGTGGAAAGCGCCAGCGTCAGCAGCCATCCCAAACGTCTTTTCATCGGGTCATTCTCCTTATCGGTCGCGGGCCCATCGGCATCGCGCCGGCGGGCCCGCCATCATCGGGTGCCCATACTATACCACATCTTGCGCCGGCGCGCGATGGGCTTGCAAACTTCGCATGAGAGAAAAAGGGCGGGAAATCCCCGCCCACATCGGCCTTGCCGCGCTTACACCGGCTGTACCGAGACGATCGTGTAGCCGTACGGCGCATCGGCATCCGGCTGCAGCACCACCGCGCACGTCATAAACACGCTCTCGCCGTCGTCCACGGCGTCGGCACGGTTGAGCGCCACCGTCAGCTGCACCTGCCCGTTGGCAAGCGCCTGCGCGCCCTGTACCGTGGCGCTGTACATCAGCTCGCCGCTGTCCGAGAGCATGTAGGCGTAGCCCTCGCCCTGCTCGACGAAGAACGCGTCGTGCGTCAGCGCGTCGGGGAAGGCGCCCTGTGCGGCGAAGAACGCATCGTACAGCTTCTGCACGCCCGCCTTGGGGATAAAGACGTTGCCGGTCGTGCGGTCGATCTCGCCGGTGTCAAACAGCGCGGCGCTGTCCACCAGCTCGGTGTTGAGCACGGTGTAGGCAAAGTGCACAAAAAAGGCGTCGCCCACGCGGTCGGTAAAGCCCTCCACCCCCGGCTGCGCCATGCTGACGGCGATCACGTCCAGCATGGGCTGCACGGCGTCTGCGTCAAAGTCGATTTCCTGGCCCTGCTGCGCCCCGGCCGTGGGCGTGGCGCTGGGCGATGCCGGCACGCCGCCGCAACCGGACAGCAACAGCGCGCCGCAGAGCAGCGCGCACAGCGTTGCAAACAATCGTTTCATATCGGGATCACCTCGCACTTCTACGTTGCTTTCACCTGTCAGTATACGCATTTTCACGGGAAATGCAATGCATATATGACAAATATATTAACAAAATATGAAAATTATGTTACTTCCCGGCGGCTTTGCCCAGCATGGCCGCCCCCACAATGCCGGCATCGCCCGCCAGCGCCGTCAGGCACAGCCGCGCGTGGGGCAGCGCCTTGTACATCACGCCCGCGGCCACCGCCTCCTTGAGTGGCTGCAGCAGAAAGTCGCCGGCCTGCGCCACGCCGCCGCCCAGGCACACCACTGCGGGGTCGTACAGGTGGATGAGCCCGATGACGCCCAGCGCCAGCTCGTGCACGTAGGCGTGGAACACCGAGAGCGCCGTCTCGTCGCCCGCGCGGGCGCAGTCCACGACGTCCTTGGCGGTCAGGTTTTGCAAATTGCCGTTGACGATGTGGTGCAGCAGGCTGCGCGGCGCGGCCTTGGCCGCCGCGCGCCCCGCGCGGATGAGCGCCGGCGCCGCGGCGTACCGCTCCCAGCAGCCCGCAAGGCCGCACGTGCACACGTCGCCCCCCGCGTGCGTGACCATGTGCCCGATCTCCGCCGCGTAGCCGTGCGTGCCCGCGTACACCTTTCCGTCTATAAACAGGCACCCGCCTATGCCGGTGCCCAGCGTGACGAACTGGCCGTTGTCCACGCCCCGCAGCGCGCCCAGCTCGTGCTCGGCAATGCCGGCCGCCGTGGCGTCGTTTTCCAAAAACACCGGCAGCGGCAGCGCCTGCTGCAGCATCGCGGCGATGGGCACATCGGTAAAGTGCAGGTTGTTGGCAAACACCAGCGTGCCGCGCCGGGCATCGCACACGCCCGGCGTGCCCACGCCGATGGCCGCAACGTCCCGGTGCGTTGCGCCGGCCAGCTGCAACAGCTCGGTGCACAGCGCCGCCATGTCGTCCACCACGGCCTGCGGGCCGCGCGCGCTGCCAGTGGGGCAGCTGAGGTCAAAGAGCACCTCGCCGTGCTCGTCCACCAGCCCCGCCGCGATGTTGGTCCCACCCAGATCGATGCCCAGATACTGCATGTGTACACGCTCCTCTTTCGCCTTGCGCACGGGGCCCTGCCCGTTGCGCGTTGGGGCAGCCGGTACGGCCGCCCGTCCTCTATTCAGTATAACACAGGCCGCCAGGCGCATGCCGCGGCTGGCCATCTGCACGGGGCAGCGGCCGGGCGCGCGCAGCGCCTTGCGCCCTACGCGTGGCGGTTGCGCTCGTCGCTCCGCCCGGTGATGTAATCCATCGACACGCCGTAGTAGTATCACAGCTGAATGAGCGCATCGATGGTGATGGTGACTTTGCCGGTCTCGTAATTGGAGTACGTCGACTGGGAGATTTGCAAGTGATGGGCCACTTGCCGTTGCGTCTTGTGCGCCTCCAGGCGCAGTTCGCGCATTCTGGGTAAGATCATCTCGATCACTCCTGTATGA
>DXZF01000095.1 GCA_019415425.1 Bacillota bacterium
GTGCAGAACATCCTGCTGCAGGCGCAGGCAAACGGCTGAGCTTAAACGGTAATAGCGATCAAAAGGGCAGAGAATGCCAGCGGACAAGCGCACTTCCCGCGCCATCCGCTGGCATTTTGCCTGCCAAAAGGGAAACGCAGGTGCCGCTTTGGCGGCGCGTCATGGCCATTGGGAACGCAAAGGCGGCATGCCTTTGAAGTATGATTTGCCAGAGAAAATAGGCATTGGACATTGTGCCACGCAAAACGGTAAAATAAACGTGCGGGATTCTGCGCGATTGCCCGCCGGGATGCGTTGCTGCCGCGCATTTGCTTTGCGCGATAGAAAACGCCCGGCGCTGGAATGCTGGACCGCGTTCGCTGCCCGGCGGGAGCCCCTTTGCGCGGGAGAATGGGACGGCGTCTTGACGATCGCAGATGAATCCGTGCAAAGAGCAGCCCTAAAGGGAGGAGGTCTGGCAAATGAGAAAGCGCATCTGTGCCCTGTTGCTTTGCCTGATGGGCGTCGTACTCTGTGCCTGCACGGCCGGCAACCGCGGTGCCTCTGTGGCGCCGGCGTCCACACAGGGCACAGCCGCACCAACGCCTTTGGCGACGGCCACGGACGGGCAAGGGGAAAGCGCACCGCGGCGCATCCGCGTACAGTTCGGAGAAAACAGCGTGATTTACCAGCTCAATGACAGCGCGGCGGCCGCCTCGCTGTACGCACAACTGCCCCTTACCGTCGAGGTGGAGGACTTTGGCACCAACGAGAAAATCTTTTATCCGCCACAGGAACTGGATGCCAGCGACGCACCGTTGGCGCAGGGCGGGGCTGGCACCCTGGCGTATTACGTCCCCTGGGGCGATGTGGTGATGTTCTACGACGACTACAGCCAGAATCCCTCTCTGGTGGAGCTGGGGCAGGTCGTCTCTGGCGAAGCGTGGATTGGCCAGATGGCCGGGACGGTCACCGTGGACATCGCAGATGCCAGCGAAATCGCAAACAGAGCAGGAGGTCAAACCCTATGAACAAGACACTTGTTGCATTCTTTTCCGCAAGCGGCACCACAAAGCGGGTGGCGGAACGGCTTTGCCATGCCATCCATGCAGACCTGTACGAGATCCGGCCGGCCGTGCCGTATACCCGTGCCGATTTGAACTGGCACGATCGAAAGTCCCGCAGTTCCGTGGAGATGAACGATCCGGCTTCCCGGCCGCAACTGGTGGACAGGGACGCCAAGGTCGAGGCGTATGACCGCATCTTTTTGGGCTTTCCCATCTGGTGGTACACGGCGCCGACCATCATCCGGTCGTTTTTGGAGAGCTATGACTTTGCCGGGAAAACCATCGTGCTGTTTGCCACTTCCGGCGGCAGCGGGATGGGAAAGACCGCAAAGGAACTCGCTTCCAGCTGCCCGGGGGCGGCCATTCAGGAGGGAAGGCTGCTCAACGGCGCGCTCTCTGAGGATGCGTTGCGGCAGTGGGCGCAGGCGTACTGAAACACATCGGCAAAAGAAAAAACCCATCCCCCAGCCGGCCGGCGTATAGCCGCATGGCATACTGCACCGCGCTTACGGCAGGGGACAAAAGACGGCAGGGCGATACAGGCGTGATCTCCGTGCATCTGCGGCAGACACCGCGCGCCAAAGCCGTAGCGCCGTGGAACGACTGCGCGGATGCACGCCATGCGCGTTTGCAGCGGGCGCGGCGCATTGCAAAAAACCAAAGATTGCAGAGCAAACGGGCGGAAGTCTGAACGTGGACTTCCGCCCTTCTGTTTTTTAGAGAGATTTTATCTGTTTGCGGGGATTGCATGGGCACACTTGTTTTTTCATGCCATATTTCAACGAGTTGTGGAGCAAATGGAACACATTGCGAACGGATGCAGACCACGATCGCGCAGCGCATCGGAGGTGCCTGCCCGCACGCTGGCGGGCCGGATCGTTGCGCGCGATGGAGGCGGGAAACGGATGCAAACCGCATGGATTGCCTTTCAAGCATGGGCACATTATAATGAGAACGAAATTGGAATTGTGCGAGGTTTGCGTATGGAAATCCGTGTTTTACGATATTTTCTGGCTGTTGTGCAGGAAGAGAGCATGACAAAAGCCGCCGAGTTGCTGCATCTCACACAGCCGACGCTCAGCCGCCAGATTGCCCAGATGGAAGAGGAAATGGGCGTCCGGTTGTTTGACCGCAGTTCGCGCAAGCTGGTGCTGACCGATGAGGGGCTTTTGCTGCGCCGCCGTGCGGAAGAAATTCTGGAACTGGTCGATAAGACGGAGCGGGAACTGTCCGAACGGGATGCGATGGTGGAAGGGACGGTATCCATCGGCTGTGGAGACCTGGCGGCCGTGCAGATGCTGCCGGCATGCATTTGCTCCTTTCGCGAGCGCTATCCGGCCGTGACCTTTGACCTCTATACCGCGACGGCGGATTCCATCAAAGATCGCATGGACCGGGGGCTGACGGACGTGGGGCTATTGATGGAACCCGTCAACATGGAGAAGTATGATTACATTCGCCTGGAGCAGCGGGAACAATGGGTGGTTGCCATGCACCCGGATGCGCCCCTGGCCAAATTGGAACGCATTACGGCAAAGGACTTGAGGGGATTGCCGCTGATTCTCCCTCGCCGGCTCAATGTGCAGGGCGAGCTGGCCGGCTGGTTTGGGGACGAGTTTGAAAAGCTGAACGTCCTGTTTACCTCCAATCTCCCTTCCAACAGCTGCATCATGACCCATCATGGACTGGCCTATAGCATCACGATTCTCGGGTCCATTTCGTTTTGGGACCCCCAGAAAATCACGTATCGCCCGCTGTTTCCGGCCTTGACGACCACCAGCGTGCTGGCCTGGAAGCGCAAGCAGCCCTTTGGATTGGCGGTGGCGAAGTTTATTGAACACATGAAAGCGGCCCTGCGCGCAACGCAGGGCGCATCGGCGCCGGATGCGTGAGCGGCCATTTATATGCATGGCCTGCTGCAGCGCCGATGGCGTGGCGCCTCCATCTTAGCCGGCAAAACAAAGTTAGACATCGGTTTTCGCGTGTAGTATGCTGACAATAGGACGCTTGTACAGCTTCGGGAAGCGGCGGCTGGAATCGTTCCAACGGCCGCTTTTCGCATAAAGGAGAAATGTGCCATGAGACGATGGAGCGCCCTGGGTGTCGCAGCAGTCATGCTCGTTGCCGCAATATCGGGCTGCGCGGCCAGGACGGAGCCCGTTCGCACAGAACGCTCGCTGTTTGCCATGAACACCTATATGACCTTTTCCGCCTACGGAGAAAATGGGGAAGCCGCCCTGGACGAAGCGGTGCAGCTGGTCCAGCAGCTGGAGGGGCTCTGGTCTGTAACCGACCCGCAGAGCGAGATCTACCGGGCCAATCACAGCGGCGGACAGGCGGTGTCGGTGAGTGAACAGACGGCGGAGATTCTCTCCTTTGCCCTGCAGATGGCACGCGAGACCGAAGGGGCGCTGGACCCGACCATCTACCCGGTGCTGACGGCCTGGGGCTTTACCACCGACAGCAAACAGGTGCCTTCCGCACAGCAGATCGCACAGCTGCTGCCATCCGTCGGGTATGCGCGCATTCGGCTGGACGGGACGCGCCTGACCGTCCCGGATGAGATGCAGCTGGATCTGGGCGCAGTCGGCAAGGGATATACGGCCGATCTAGTGACCCAGGTGCTTCGGGAACATCGGGTGGAGACGGCGCTGATCAGCCTTGGGGGGAACATTCAGGCCATTGGTTCCCGCCCCGATGGGAGCGACTGGAGAATCGGCATCCAGGCCCCCTGGGAGGAAGGGAATCTGGGCGTTCTGGAGATCAGCGACGCGGCCGTCGTGACGTCCGGCGGCTATGAGAACTATTTTGAAGACGACGCGGGGAATCTCTACTGGCACATCCTCGACCCTGCAACCGGCTATCCGGCCAATGGCGGCCTGAAGGCCGTGACAATCGTCGGGGCAGAGGGGAAGCTGTGCGACGCGCTGTCCACCGCGCTGTTTGTGATGGGCGCGGAAAGGGCAGAAGCGTACTGGCGGGCGCACGGCGGATTTGATATGCTGCTGATCACCGAAGCCAATGAGGTGATCTTGACGCCCGGGATTGCCGAGCGGTTCACGCTCAGCGAAGGCAGGACGGAGACGGTTCGGGTACTATAGGCACAGCGCAAGCGCACGGAGCACCGGAATGGCAGGCGCCCAGGTGGCCGATTGCCTCGCAGCGATGCCCCCGTCCGGGCGGGAAAAGGAGACCGCGCCAACGCATCCCCTTGCGCTACCGCACAACGCTCTGCATGCCAGGGCCCAACAGCGCATGCGCCTGTGCGTCTGGCACGCCGCCAGCAGTGCATGGGGGAAGCGGTAGGCA
>DXZF01000096.1 GCA_019415425.1 Bacillota bacterium
TCCCTCTGGTTTTCAGGGCTCTGCCATCGCCTATACGGCTCGGCAATCGCCACTGAAAGACCAGAACCTCCGCCTCGCTCCTCCTCCCTCTGGTTTTCAGGGCTCTGCCATCGCCTATACGGCTCGGCAATCGCCACTGAAAGACCAGAACCTCCGCCTCCTTGCATCCGCCACTGGCGGCAGTCGGCTTCGGTTCCCGTAGCGCAAATGCATGCGCATTTGCTTGGGGGGAATTGGGCCTGCCCGTCTGCGTTGCAGTATAGCCCCCACCACGTCCGCGATCTGTCGTTTTCGGGGCTTCTTTCCCCTGTGCAATACACATCCCTTTTCCGGGCGCGCAGCCTTGCGCCCGGAAAAGGTTTTTTGCATTGCGTTTTGCCTCTCTGGCGCCGCCCGCAGGCGCATATGTGCGCCTGCTAATGGGTTCTTAGGGATGAAATCCCTAAGCGGGTTCCAAGGGCAGCGCCCTTGGCGGGGTCGTAGGGGTGGAACCCCTACAAAGGCCCCCCTAAACGGGGTCGTAGGGGCATGGCCCCTACAAAAAGAGCCCCCCTACAGCGGCCGGTTGCCGGCGCTGGGCGGGATGTGGTATCATACGGCCAATGCACGAGCGACAGAACGGAGGGGTAGAGAAATGGCGCCATACGCGATACTGGTCGTGGAGGACGACGCGGACATCAACGGGCTGTTGTGCCGCATATTGGAGCGCGAGGGGTACCGGCCCACCGCGGCGTACGCGGGCAGCGAAGCGATGCTGTTGCTGCAGCAAAACCGGTACGATCTGGTGCTGCTGGACCTGATGCTGCCGGGCGTGCCGGGCGAGCAGCTGGTCCAGGCCGTGCGGGACAGGCAGCCCACGCCGATCATCGTCATCTCGGCCCGCACGGCGCTGTCCGACAAGGTGGAGCTGCTGCGCCTGGGCGCGGACGACTACATCACCAAGCCCTTTGAAGTGGAAGAGGTGACCGCGCGCGTGGCCGCGCAGCTGCGTCGGGCGCACGCGTTTGCCCCGCAGGGGCAGGAAGTGCTGCGGTGCGGCGCGCTGGAGCTGTACCCCGACCGGCGCGAGGCGACGGTCAACGGCCAGCCGCTGGCGCTCACCGCGCGCGAGTTCGATATCCTCACGCTGCTGTTGCGCACGCCGCAGCGCGTGTTTACGCGGCAGGCACTGTACGAGGCCGTGTGGCGCGAGGCCTACGCCGTGGAGGACAACACCGTCAACGTCCACATCTCCAACATCCGGCAAAAACTGCAGAAGCTGGACCCCGCGCACACCTATATCGATACCGTCTGGGGCATCGGCTTCAAGCTGCACACCCCGCAACCATAGCCGCCCGAAGGGGGGCTTTTTGTGGGGACGCTGTCCCCACGCCCCTGCCAAAGGGTCATCGACCCTTTGGAATCCTGTGGCCGCAAATGCATGCGCATTTGCTGGGGGAGGATTGGGCCTGCCCGTCTGCGTTGCAGTGCAACCTGCCCCGCCTCCGCAGGCTTTCTTGTGGAGTACCCTGCGCAGCGACACGCCCCGCGCACATCCCTTTTCCGGGCGCGCAGTCTTGCGCCCGGAAAAGGGCTTTTTGCACTGCGTTTTGCCCCCTGACGCCTCCCGCAGGCGCATGTGTGCGCCTGCCCTTGGGGATTCCAAAGGGTGAAAACCCTTTGGCGGGGGTGCGGGGGCAGCGCCCCTGCAAAGGCCCCCCTAAACGGGGTCGTAGGGGCAGCGCCCCTGCAAGGAATCCACTGCAAAAGGACCCCCGCTGCAAACTTTATACTTTCTTTAAGCGCGCTTAAGGACTTCTTATCCTTTGCCCTCTACAATGGGAACCATCAAGAGGAAAGGAAATGAGAACCATGCAACAACCGGTTTTGGTGACAAGGGGCTTGGCAAAGCGCTACGGGCACTTTGACGCGCTCACGCCCACCAACCTGTACGTCCCCTATGGGGAGATCTACGGCCTGGTCGGCCGCAACGGCGCGGGCA
>DXZF01000097.1 GCA_019415425.1 Bacillota bacterium
GCCGTCATGCCGGAGAATCCGCTGAGGTTGATGACGTCCAAAAGCGAGGGGGTTGGCGCCACGAAATCACACTCCTCTGATCGTTTTAGCGGGAAGCCTTTGTTCCCATTATAACACGCGCACAAGGGCCCAAAGGCAAAACGCCCGGGCCGATTGTTTCTCGGCCCGGGCGCGTGCAGGGAAACGGCGAGCGGCGCTACCCGCCCAGGTGCGGATCTATGCCTGCTCGAGGATGCGGGTGAGCAGTGCCAACACGCCGGCTTCATCGATCGCGACCGGCAGATTCTGCAGGCGGCGATCCTGCGCGATGCTGGATGCCACCGGGGCGAGGGACGCACGCGTGACGCCGTAGCTCTTGAGCGTGGGGAAATGCATGCGGTGCAGCAATTGCAGCAACGCCTCCTGGCCGAGTTTGCCCATCTGTTCCGGTGTGGCGTCGGCGGGCACCGGCACCTCCATGGCGTGCAGGATGGCGCGAATGCGCTCCGGCACGCCGGGCGCCACCAGGGCGAACACCTCGGGCAGCATCAGGCCGCAGATCACCCCGTGTGGGATGTGAAACGCATCGCCAAAGGCATACGCGATGGAGTGGCCGATGTGCGAGCCGGTGTCGCTCATCGCCGCGCACCCGTAATTGGCCGCGATGAGCATCTCGCTGCGCGCCGTGAGGTTTTGCGGTTCATCGTACGCGATCGGCAAATAGCGCGCGATGCGGCGCATGGCGCTCAGCCCCAGTGTCTCGCTCTTGGGATTGGTGACGCGCACCGTCACTGCCTCAAACGAGTGGGCAAAGGCGTCCATGCCGGTGGAGGACGTCACGCTCTGCGGCATGGTCAGCGTCAGCTCTGGATCCAGCAGTGCCAGCGACTGCCCCGTGCGCATATTGACTTTTTTGCCCTGATCGACGTCGGTGATGACCGAGAACAGGCTCACTTCGCTACCGGTACCCGCCGTGGTCGGCACCGAAATGACGGGCGCGCCAGGTGCATTGCCGCCCGTGTAATAGCGGCTGATGGGGCCGGGGTTGGTGAGCAGGATGGCAATGGCCTTGGCGGCATCCAGGCTGCTGCCGCCGCCAATGCCCAATACGCCGTCCACGCCCTGTTCTTTGGCAAAGGCGCCGCCCTCGTCCACCAGTGTGTTGGGCGGATCCGAGACGATGCGATCAAATACGCTGTAGGAGAGGCCGGCCTGCTGCAACACGTCTGTCACGCGCGCAATCAGGCCCGCCGCCTTGACGCCGCCATCACAGACGATGAGGATGTGTTTGCAGCCCAGCGCGGCAAAGCGTTCGCCCAACACGCGCAGTGCCCCCACGCCATAGACCACGGGATTGACTTGTCCGTACTGTACCACTGGTTGCATATCTTTCAACCTCCATGGGGCCAATGCCCCGTCGTTCTGCTCACAGCATAGGCAAGTGGGGCGCACGCGTGGGAATCAAAAATGAAAGAAAGTGCAAAAAGCAAGAAAATGGCACTTAAAATGGAAAGTAATTATATATATAGGAAGAAAAATGGAAGATAAATGTCCAAATCCCGACTGAGACAGAGCGGCCGGCCCAAGAAGCGGCGCGGGGCAATCCGGCTCCCAAGGAAGGGAAGCGCTTGCAAATATTGAAACGCCGGCGCGGCGCAAAGCGCGATGCATCGGTTGAGGCGCTACGGGATATCCGCTATACTAAAATGTAAAGATTTGGCCGGGTGTGCCGGAGCGTCTGGGCTGCGGCGCTGTCCGCCCGTCAAGAGGAAAAAGGGGGAGACCGATGAGCAAGGGCAATATCTTTATCGTAGGTGCCGGCAAAGAGGGCAAGGGCTATATGGGCGATGTGTACGAGTATGCCGGCTGGAATGTCACCTTTTTGGAGAGGGACCCCGAAGTGCTCAGGGCACTGGAGGAAAACGGCGGATACACCATGAAGGCCATTCGCCTTGACGGCGTACGGGAGCGCAAGATCACCAACTTTACCGCGTACCTGACCGATGAGGCGCATTCGTGCGAGCAGGCGTTTTTGGACGCCGACCTGGTGACCATGTGCATCTACCCGGAGGACATTCCAGAGTTTGCGCAGTACATTGCGCCGTGCATCGCAAAGCGCGCCCAAATGTACCCGGAGCGCAAGCTGACCATTCTCTCGTGCACCAACAAGAATCACTACATGAAAGAGGTGGAGCGGTTCTTCTTGGAAGCGCTGCCCGACGATGCGACGCGCCAGTGGTTTTTGGACAACGTGGCGCTGCGCGACGTGATTGTGCGCCGTGCCTGCAATGCGCCCAGCAAATACGCGACAGAGATCAACGCCGTGACGGCCAACCCGCTGCTGATCCAGCCGCCGCTCAACGTGGATTTGAGCGATGTGGAGTTCATGGAGCTGCGCGACGGCATCGAGGATCTAAAGGACATCAAGCTGTATACGTCCAACTGCCCCGGCGCTGTGACGGCATATGCCAGCTATCTCAAGGGATACAAGACCACCAACGAGGGCAAGGCGGACCCGGAGCTGGCGCAGCTGCGCAAGGATGCGCTGCAGGAGAGCATGCAGGGCATTTTGGCCAACTACAATATCTCTGAACAGGAACTGCACGACTTCGTGTTCACGGCCCAACCCGAGCAGACCACCATTGAATACGTGCCGCGGCAGGCCATCGACCCGATGCGCAAATTGGGCCGCAACGATCGCATGGTGGGCCCTGCGATGCTGTGCTACCAAAAGGGCATCATCCCCAAGGCGCTGATCCGCACCATTGCCAACGCGCTCTCCTACGATGAGCCGAGCGATCCGTCCGCAATGAAGATGCAGCAGATGATCCGCGAACTGGGCATTCAAAAGGCCGCCAGCCAGATCACGGGCCTGCCCGAGGATCACGGCCTGTTGCAACTGGTGATCGAGCAGTACAACGCGATCCACGCTTAAAAGGGGCAAAAAGAGCGGCCGCAACCTTGCGTTGCGGCCGCTTTTGTTTGCAGGGAACGGGGTTTACAGATCGATGAAAAGGCCGATGGGGCAATGGTCGCTGCCCAGGACGTCGCTGTAGATGACGCTGTCCTGCACGCGCGCCTTGAGCAGTTCGGAGACCAGAAAGTAATCGATGCGCCATCCCGCGTTGTTCTGCCGTGCCTTGAACATGTACGACCACCACGTATACGCCCCTTCCCGGTCGGGATACAGCATGCGGAAGGTATCCACCATGCCGCTGTGCAGCAGTTGGGTCATCTTCTCCCGCTCCTCATCCGAAAAGCCGGCGTTGCCCCGGTTGGTCTTGGGGTTTTTCAGATCGATCTCGTTGTGCGCGACATTGAGGTCGCCGCACAGGATCACCGGCTTTTGGGCATTGAGCAGGGCGACATATGCGCGCAACGCATCTTCCCACTGCATGCGGTAATCCAGGCGTTTGAGCTCGCGCTGGGCATTGGGGACGTATAGATTGAGCATGTAAAATGCCGGGAACTCCAGCGTGATGGCGCGTCCCTCGCCGGTGTGCGCGGGGTCGTGCAGATCATAGGAAACGGACAGCGGCTGTTGCTTGCAGAAGATGGCCGTGCCGGAATAGCCTTTTTTCTCGGCGCTGTTCCAGAACTGATGGTATCCCGGCAACTCCAGTTGAATCTGCTCCGGCTGCAGCTTGGTTTCCTGTATGCAGAAGATATCGGCATCCTGTGCGTTAAAAAAATCCAAAAAGCCCTTGCCCATGCAGGCGCGCAGGCCGTTGACGTTCCAGGAAATGAGTTTCATCGCGTTGCCTCCCTATCGTTGCGTACGCACATTATAGCATGAAATGCCGATGGCCTGCAGGGTACGTACGCGCCAAAGGGGAAAAGACCCCAAAGAGGTGCAACGCACGCCTGTATTTTGGGTACTTCAAGGGTGAAGGGGGAAAGGGGGCGCGGCATGCCGACAGATGAACAGATCTTATCGCTGTATCGCGCACGCGATGAACAAGGGCCTGCATACCTGCAGCAAAAGTACGGGCGGTATTGCCTGCATATCGCCCAGAACATCCTGGGCAATTGGGCCGATGCGCAGGAGTGTGTCAACGATGCGTACCTGGCGCTGTGGGAAGTGCTGGCGCAGCGGCCTCCGGCCTGTTTGCAGGCGTTTGTGGGGGGTGTGGTGCGGAATCTCAGCTGTAAGCGGTACCGGCATCTGCGCGCGCAAAAGCGCAACGCACAGTTTGATCTGGTGCTCGAAGAGCTGGCCGAATGTGTGGGCCAGGCACAGGTAGAGCAGGCGTGGGAAGCCGCAGAGGCGGCACGCGCCATCGACGCATTTCTACACGGTGAAAAGCCGGCGGCGCGCTGTGTGTTTGTGCGGCGCTACTGGTACGCAGATTCCATCGAGGGGATTGCACGGGCCCTTGGCATGAGCCAGAGCAAGGTCAAGTCCACGCTATACCGCATGCGCAAGCGCCTCAGGACACATTTGCAAAGGGAGGGATTCCAGATATGAAGCCAGAACAGTTCTTTGAGGCCATGGGGAACATCGATGCAAAGTGGGTGATCGAGGCCAACAGGGTGCTTTCCCCATCCTCCACGCGTATACAGCGCAGGTGGCTGCGCGCCGTGTGTGCGGCCGTAGTGATCTGCTGCGCATGTGCATTGGTCTGGATGAAGCAGGGCAGAGAGGTTCTGCAGGTACAGCGGATTGCCTATGCCGCATATGAACGCCGGCAGCAGGCGCCGGAGACGGCTGTGCCGCAAAGCGAAACCATGTATCAATTGGAAATGGCCATGCAGCAGGGCATACCGGACGGATTTGGCGGAGTGTATCTGGACGACCAGGGGCAATGCGTCATCCTGCTCTGTCAAGACAGTGAGGACATTCGTCAGGCGTGGCGCGCGATCGCGGGCACCCAGGCGATACGATTTGAGACGGCGCGATTTTCGCAGGCGTACCTGGAGGCGGTGCTGGAGCGCGTCAGTGCCAAGATGCGCGAGGATGATACCGCAACCTCCGTGCTATCGGCCAGCCTGAATACGCCCGACAACTGCGTAGACGTATACTTGCGTGTGGCCGACAGGCAATTGCTCAAGGCGCTGGCCGCGCTGGATCCCCAGGGGCAGGGGGATGCGCTCAACGTGTACTTGGTGGAGGGCGCTGCCGATGGCGCGCCGCTTGCCGAACTTGCACAGGAAGAACAGGCCGCGCTGACCGATGGACGCCTGAGCGCGCAGCAGATCGCCCTGGACGGGCAACGGGGACAGCAGCTGTCCTTTGTGTTACAAAATGCTTTGGATGGGCCGGTGACCTACGGCGAACAGCCGCGACTGCAGATGTGGGCAGAGGGAGCGTGGAAGCAGGTGCCCGTGCTGCCCGACGTAGCGTGGAACGAGATCGCCCATGTGCTCGAGGCGGGGCAATCACGGCCCATTGCGGTCAATCTGGAAGCGGTGTACGGC
>DXZF01000098.1 GCA_019415425.1 Bacillota bacterium
GTACTGGACAATGCGCGTCTACGTCAACGGATATCGCCATACAATACGAACAATTGTACCACTTTTTGCATGTGGTTCCAACCCTGCATACGGCAAGGGGAGGAACCGGTATGGGTTCCTCCCCTTGTCGTGTGCCTGTGCGCACCGCTCAGCTCTCGATGTTTTCCAGGTAGCCCTCTACCTGCTCGATATCGTCAAACAGGATGCCCTGTTCCAGCGCCGGGTCGGGCGGGATGGTCAGGTTGTCGATGCTCTGAATCAGCTCCCATTCCTGGTTGCCCGCTTTGGGCTTGTATACCTTGAGCGACTGCCCCTCCAACCGCAAGATGTAATGGCAATCGCAAAATCCGTCCATCTGTTCGTTCAAGAGCACGGCCTGCGGCGAGAATTCGACAATGGTCGCATTGGGAAACGCCACCGCCACCTCAGCGCGCGTGCTGCCCTGCAGTTCGGGCGTGGAGACGTCGGTCTCCACCACGTGGCCGCACTGCTGGTACTTGATCTGCAACGTGATCTTGGCATCGGCCTGCAGGACCGGTTCGTTCTGTTGCACGACGCTCTGCGCATTCTGCGTGGGCGCAGGCGTGGCCTGCAGCGAGGCGCTCGCCTTTTGCCGCGCCTCTTCGCGGCTCTGTTGCCAGGAGGCGTTGTATCCGTAGACGCACATGGCCAGCACCGCCAAAAGGCTGCCGGCGACGCACAGGGCAATCTGCTTTTTCTTTTTCCGTTTGCTAAACAACAATGATCCCTCCGGAATGTCGTTCCTTCGGGATCATTTTGCCCAGTGCACACAGGCATTATGCGCAAGTGCGTTTTGCGCTATATCTGCGCGTTGTGGTAGACGTTTTGCACATCGTCCAACTCTTCAAAGTGTTCGACGAGCGTCTCGAGTTTTTCCTGCACCGCTTCATCGGCCGGCACCATGGTATCCGGCACCCATTCGATCTCGGCAGAGGCAAACGACAGGCCCTTGGCCTCCAACGCCTCGCGCACGGCCGAGAAATCCGCGATCTCGGTTTCGATCTCAAAGGCCTCCTCCGTCG
>DXZF01000099.1 GCA_019415425.1 Bacillota bacterium
GGCCACGTGCCCGGCCTTGGGCAATTGCGTCCAAAAACGCCACAGATAGTGGTGGGCCAACTCCCATTTGCTGGGCGCCGCAATGGGCACCACATCGTACCCGCGCGGATCCAGTGCCGCGGCCACACGGCGAATGTTTCCGCCCTTCCCGGCCGCATCCCATCCTTCGTACACCACGACAAGCGGGATTCGTTTGATGAACAGTTGGTTTTGCAGGCGCTGCAGCTTCTTTTGCCGCTTTTTGAGCTTCTTCTTATACGATTCCTGCGGCAGTTGCTCGTTCAGATCCACTTCGCGCAGTTTGGGCATGGGCAAAAGCGCAATGGTGTCGGAAAGCTGGGGAACCGGTACGGGCTGCGTCTGCGGTTGTTGGGCGCGCAGATCCAGCGTGCGCTGCATGCAGTCGATCAGCGTATCCATCACGCGTGCGGTCACTTCGGACTTCTTGCCGCCATTGATCACAAACCACGGCGCATATGGCGTGTTGGAGTGCAACAGCATCTGCTCATACGCCTGGTGCCAGGCCGCATAGTGCTCGTTTTGCTTCCAATCCGCACGGCTGACGCGCCAGGCCGTCTCCTGCCGGGCCTGCAGCTTTTCAAAGCGAGCCTTTTGCTCCTCTTCACTGATGTGCAAAAAGAATTTGACGATCAGCATCCCATCGTCCGTCAGTTGCCGCTCAAAGGCGTTGATGCTGCCCAGCCGCTCTTCGCTCTTTTTGCCCATCCACGGATGTTCGCCGCTGCTGAGTACTTCCTGATACCAGCTGGTATCCAGAAACGCCAGTTTGCCGCGCGGTGGCAGGCACTCCCAATACGGCGCCATAAATGGCCGTTCATTCGTGCTGGACGCACCCTCCAGCGCGTACACCTGAAAACCGCGCGGATCCAGTGCCAGAATCACCTTGCCAATGGTACTGCCCTTGCCTGCGGCATTCCAGCCCTCAAAAACGATGCACACGGGGATGTTCTGGGCTGCAAAGGCGCGCTGCAATTCTCCCAGCCGTGCCTTGCGCTGTTGATTGGTCATGGTCTGCGGCTCCGTATATTCCACCTGATCGCGTTGCAACAATGCAATCCCCTCCTGTTCCTATTGTATATCCTTTTGCCGTTTTCCCCAAACACAATTTTTATGCTCACATGCAAAAGGAGACGGCATGCGCCGTCTCCGCTCTTGCAGATATTCTCGCCATTTTCGCCAAAGGCCTGCTCCCATCAAGGGCGTATTCGCGTAAAAGCCTCTGTTTACAGGGCACGCCCGTGGCACATCGTATGGGCCGCTATTTGGCATCTCGCCTCGCGGCCCTTCACAGCAGATATCCGGCGCTGCGCGTATCGATCAGTCCAAAATCACGCATCCAATCAGCACAAGCGGTTCTGCATTGGGATTGGTGATGCTATGGCTCTCGCCATTGCCGGTGGACATGCAGTCGCCCGCCTGCACCGGCACTTCCACGCCATTGTCGTTGACCACACCTGCACCGGAGAGGATGTAGTAAAACTCCGTCTCCCCCACATGCGGGTGCATGCCGATGCCGCAGTTCTGCTCCAACACAAACTCGCTGAAGACGCGGCACTTGGCCGGCCGCCCTTCGGGGCCGGACAATTCGCGAATCTTTACCTGCCCCGGGCCCTCGCGCATGGCCACGCGCACTTCCGTCTTGGTCGTACCGTTTTTGAATACCATCGTCGTTTCCTCCTTGCGCGTCAATGTTCGACGCGAATGATATTTTGTACTTCGATTATATCCAGCTGCTTGATCTCCGCAATGGCAGCCATACACGCCTTTTCGCTGGTCTGATGCGTGATGAACACGACCGGCACCGTGCCGTTGTTCTCCTCGCCCTTTTGCATGACCGCCTCGATGCTCACCCCGTGCGCACCCAGGATGCTGGCCACGCGGCCCAATACGCTGGGCTCGTCCTTGGCACGCGTATGGATGAAAAACGCGCACTGCCAGTCGTCTGCAATCTGTGCCTGCCGTCCGCCCTTTTCGGCAAACGGATACCGGCGCTGCTTTTCCTGGGTCAAAGCGTGCAGCACGTCGCCGACCATGGCGCTGGCCGTCGGCATATCGCCCGCGCCGCGGCCGTAGAACATCAATTCGCCCGCTGCGCTGGCATCGACGTATACGGCGTTGAACGGGCCGCTCACCGCGCACAGCGGGTGCGAGAGCGGGAGCATGGTGGGATGGACGCGTACCTGTACTTTCCCATCCACCATCTTGCCAATGGCCAGCAACTTGATGCCAAAGCCCAGATCGTGGGCAATCTGCACGTCCTCCGCCGTAATCTGCGTAATGCCCTCACAGTAGATATCCGACACGCGCACGCGTGCGTCAAAGGCCAACGAAGCCAGGATTGCCAGCTTGAACTGGGCGTCGTAACCCTCGACATCGTTGGTGGGGTCCGGCTCAGCATAGCCCAGCTCCTGTGCCTGCTTGAGCGCCTCGCCATAGCCCAGCCCCTCCTGGCTCATCTTGCTCATGATGTAGTTGGTGGTGCCGTTGATGATTCCCATCACCCCGTGGATGCGGTTGGCCGAAAGGCTGTCGCTCAGCGCCTTGATGACGGGCACCGCGCCCGCCACGCTGGGCTCAAAGTACAGGCCTGCGCCGCTCTCGGCCGCCGCCTGCTCCAGTTCTTCAAAGTGCTTGCTGACCAGCTCCTTGTTGGCCGTGACATAGCACTTGCCCGCTTTGAGCGCTGCCAGCGCGTAGGAAAGGGCCGGATCCGTCCCACCCATGGCCTCTGCGATCAGGCAGATGGAGTCGTCTTCCACAATCCGCGCAAAGTCGTCGGTGAGCAGCTCCTTTGGCACGCCGGGTCGCGGCTTTTGGACATCGCGCACCAGGATCGCGGCGATCTCGATCTCCACGCCGGTGTTCTGCGCCATCATCGCGCCGTTCTCTGCAATCAGTCTGCATACGCCGGCGCCCACCGTGCCGGCGCCCAAAATTGCAATTCGTTTTTTCATCCTCTGTCCTCCGTCATGCGTTCAATTCATAGATGCGTTGCAACCCCTTCAATGTCAGGAGCTTGTCCACAACTTCAATGGTATAGCTGTCGCGCGCGATCACGTCGGAGAGTCCGCCCGTCGCAATGACGCGCGCAGGGCCCAGCTCCTGAATCATTTTAGAGATGAGCTTATCGGCCAGGCCGGAAAATCCGTACATCACGCCGGCCTGCAGTGCCTCCAGCGTGTTGTCGGCAATCGCCTTTTCAGGCTTGACCAGATCAAACTTGTGCAACTGCGCCGCACGGGCCACCAGCGCATCGGACGAGGTGCGGATGCCCGGCGCAATGGCGCCGCCCAAAAACGTCCCGTCCTCTGTCACGGCGCCAAACGTCGTGGCAGTGCCAAAGTCCACCGTGATGCACGGCCCGCCGTACAGGTGGTAGGCACCCGCAGCGTTGGCAATGCGGTCCGCGCCCAGCGTGTGCGGCGTGTTGTAGCCGATGGTCAGCCCCGTGTGCAATTCGCTGCTCACAAACAACGGCCTTTTGCGCAGATACGTGCCGATCATGCGCTCCAACGTATAATTGAGCCCCGGCGAAACGCTGGACACGATCACGCCGTCGATATCCTCCGGCACATGGTGCAAGTGGTTTAAAAACTGTACCATCAACAGGCCATATTCATCGCTGCTACGGTCACGGCTGGTGGTGATTCGCCACGAGGCCAGCAATTCGCGCCCCGCAAACAGTCCGGTTTTCAAGTTGGAGTTGCCCACGTCAATGGCAAGCAGCATGCGTCCTTCTCCTCTTTCAAATGGGGAACCTTCGCCTTTTCCCCTCTGCGCAAAAACGCGCCCAGGCGGGCACGCAGCATATGATTTTGTATATTATACCAGCATTGCCGTCTGAACACAATCGATGTGCAGACGTTTTTTGGCGCCATTTTTGCCCATGCTTTTTCTCGCATTTCGTGTACGGGCAATTGTCGTGGCAAAAGCATCTGTGATAGAATAAGGGCAAATCGAAACGGGCCGCAAGCCCGATAGGAGGGATTTTCCATGGTGATCGGATTGGATCACATCGGCATGGTCGTGCCGGACTGTGACGCTTCTTTGGCCTTTTACATGGAGCATTTCGGCTTTACGCGCGGTGACCGCGCGATCATTCCGCGCGATGGCGGTACGGCTACGCTGCAGTTTGCCCACTTGGGCTCGATTGTCTTGGAGTTTGTGCAGCCTGGCGCGGGTTGCGAAAAGATGCAACAGCCGCCCATCCACTTCTCGCTCAAGGTAGACGACATCTACGCTGAAATCAAACGCCTGCAGAGCGAAGGGGTGAAGTTTGAGCGCGAGGATGAAATTCCGCTCGTCGGCCGTGAGCCCAAATACCACAACGCATTTTTTGTCGGCCCTGCGGGCGAGCGCGTGGAACTGATGATGGAGGATGCCGAATAACCTCCCATCGCGCTCACGGGTTGAGCATATAGATCAGGTAACTGACCACCAACAGATAGGCAAAGGCAAGCGCGGCCGGCACCTGCGTCAAGCGGTAGAGGCCATCGCTTGCACGCGCCTGCAAAATCGGATACAATGCGCAAAGGCAGTTTGTGGCCATGAGCACGACGGCCGCCATGGCGTTGTGCAGGCCCAGTAGCGCATACGCCCACAGCGAAAGCAGGCAGGTCTGTGCCAGCAGTGCATACAGGATGCGTTTGTCTCCCCTGTGCCATGCCAAAATGCCGCAGGCACACAGCGAAAGGCAGGCGCACAGCGGGGCAATCCATTGCCCTGTGCCTTTGGGCGCAAAGACGGGTTTTTGCAGCGCATCGTACCAGGGGTTTGCAGGCCACAGGTACGGCGCCATGCACAGCGCGCACACGGCGGTTGCGGCCAGGCAGCAGGCAATGGGGCGAATCCACGGTTTCCACGCCTCTTTCATGGTTCCATGCCTCCGTTTCTTGGCAAGATCTGCAGTGTATTGTATGAGCGCACGCCTGTGGTTAGGCCTGGTTGTGCGCGCAGGAAGCTACACTGCGCTGAGTCCTATAGAGAAAGAGTGAATCACTTCATGCGTATTTTGGTTTGTCCCGACAAGTACAAGGGTTCCCTGCCCGCGCACAAGGTGGCGGACGCCATCGAGGAGGGCCTGCTGGCCGCCAATCCGTCTCTTTGCATTGACAAGGCGCCGATGGCCGATGGCGGGGACGGCACGGTGGACGCGTTCATCGCAGCGATGGGCGGCCATAAGGTGGAGATGACGGTCACCGGGCCCATGGGAAATCCCGTTTCTTCGTTTTACGGCCTGGTGGACGACGGCAAGACGGCAGTCATCGAGATGGCCGCAGCCAGCGGCCTTGCCATGGTACCGCGCAACAAGCGCAATCCCATGCACACCACCTCCTATGGCACGGGCGAGCTGATCAAGGCCGCATTGGACGGTGGATGTGAGAAGATCATCATCGGCATCGGCGGTTCCGCCACCAATGAGGGTGGCATGGGCATGATGAAAGCGCTGGGCATGGAGTTCTTTGACAAAGACGGCAATGAACTGGGCACCACTGCGCAGGATATGCTATTGGTCTCGTATCTGTACAGCGACCATCTGCACCCGCGCCTGAAGGAAGTGGAAATTCAGGTGGCGTGTGATGTCAACAATCCGCTGTGCGGCCCCGAGGGCGCTTCCAGCATCTTTGGTCCCCAAAAAGGTGCAACGCCTGCTATGATCCGCGAATTGGATGGGGGGCTGTGGCGCTTTGCCAAATTGATTCAACAGTCGCTTCACGTGGATATTCTGGAGTTGCCCGGCAGCGGGGCGGCTGGCGGCATGGGCGGCGGCCTGGTGGCGCTGGGCGGCAAGCTGATGATGGGTACCGACATCGTCATCGAGGCGGCCAATCTGCGCCAGCGGGCACAGGAGGCGGATCTGATCATCACCGGCGAGGGCGCGACGGACCGCTCCACGCCGTTTGGCAAGGTGCCGGTGGCCATGGCGGCTTTGGCACGCGAAAAGGGAAACAAGTGCATCTGCATTGCCGGCTCGGTCCTCAACGGCTACAAACCGGTGTACGACATGGGCGTCACTGCCGTATTCTCCGCCATGAATCGGCCGATGAATATGGACCAGGCCATCCAGAATGCATACGCGCTCGTACAGGATTGCGCGGAAAACGTGGCGCGGGCCATGGGGCTGTAAATGGGCTTGTCCCAATCTCTTTTACAAAGAAAAGAGAGCTGCTTTACGCAGCTCTCTTTCGCTTTGCGCGATTAGCAGCCGCAGCCCACGTTGCGCTGCGAGCCACAGCCACCGCCGCAGAACAACAGGAGCAGGATCAACGGCCAAATGCAGCTGTCGTTGTCGCAACCACCGTTGTTGAAGAACGAGCCATTTCCGCCACCGCAGCAGCAGAGCAGGAGCAGGATAAACAGACAGCTGTTGTCAGAACCGAAGCAATTCATAGAAGAATCCCCCTTATGGAAGTGTTTTTGGGCCCTTTTTTCGGGCTCGCTCTATACTACGCTGCCCCTTTCAAAGCGTGACACCTCCAATGAGATTTTCTTTTTCCGCTTTTCCTTTTGTCCGGTTTCTGATATGATATGAAGAGTATGTTCGGGTGTATCTGGAGGTTGAAGTCGAATGTCTGAAGTGACGATGGAAAAACTGGTCGCGCTGTGCAAGAACCGCGGAATCGTCTACCCCGGTTCCGACATCTACGGCGGCCTGGCCAACGCCTGGGATTACGGTCCGCTGGGCGCAGAGATCAAAAACAACATCAAACAGGCCTGGTGGAAAAAGTTTGTGCGCCAGTCGCCCTATAACGTGGGGTTGGACTCCGCCATTCTGATGAATCCGCAGGTATGGGTGGCCTCGGGGCACGTAGGCGGTTTTTCCGACCCGTTGATGGACTGCAAGGAGTGCAAATCGCGCTTTCGCGCCGATCAGCTCATCGAGGAGTTTGCCAAGGCACACGGCCTTTCGGTCAAACCCGATGGCATGAGCGGCGAAGAGATGGAGGCGTTCATCGCGCAAAACGAAGTGCCCTGCCCCGTGTGCGGCAAGCACGCATTTACCGGGATTCGCAAATTCAACCTGATGTTCAAGACGTATATGGGCGTCACAGAGGACAGCTCCTCCGAGTTGTACCTGCGTCCCGAGACGGCACAGGGAATTTTCGTCAACTTCAAAAATGTATTGCGCACCACGCGCAAGAAGCTGCCCTTTGGCATCGGGCAGATCGGCAAATCCTTCCGCAATGAAATCACGCCCGGCAACTTCATCTTCCGCACGCGCGAGTTTGAGCAGATGGAGCTGGAATTTTTCTGCCAGCCCGGCACTGACCTCCAATGGTTTGCATACTGGAAGGACTACTGCGTCCAGTTCCTGTTGAGCATCGGCCTCAAAGAGGAGAGCCTCACGCTGCGCGATCACGATCCCGAGGAGCTCTCCCACTACTCCAACGCCACTACGGATATCGAATTCCGCTATCCCTTTGGCGTCAAAGAGCTTTGGGGCATTGCAGACCGTACGGATTTTGATCTGAAGGCGCACGCCCGCGTATCCGGGCAGGCGCTGGAATACATGGATCCCACGACCGGCGAAAAAGTGGTGCCCTACTGCATTGAACCCAGCGTGGGCGTAGACCGGCTGATGTTGGCGCTGCTGTGCGATGCGTACGAGGAGGAGCAGTTGGAGAACGATACGCGCGTCGTATTGCACCTGCACCCCGTCATCGCGCCGTTTAAGGCGGCGGTGTTGCCGTTGCAAAAGAAACTGGGCGATGCCGCGCGCGAGCTGTTTGCTGCTTTGTCTGCCGATTATGCGATCGATTACGACGATAGTGGTTCCATTGGCAAACGTTACCGCCGTCAAGACGAGATCGGCACGCCCTACTGCATCACTGTGGACTTTGATACATTGGAAAACGGCACAGTTACCGTGCGCGATCGCGACACCATGGAGCAGATTCGCATCCATCGCGACGAATTGCACGCCTTTTTGGCGGGCAAACTGGCATTTTAGACAAAGGAGCGAGCTGCATGTCGCTGGATACACTGGGTCTTTACCTCATCGAAGCCATCTACGCGTTGTATGGATTGTTCAGCTTCTACTATGCGTACATCATCGCCATCAAAAAAGAGTTCCGCATCGTCAATGGCGTGGATGACAACACCATCTTGCGTATCAAACAGACCCGGCGGTTTGCTCGCGATTACGCGCTGCCGCATTTTCTGGTCGGCCTCACCAGCATCGTGTCGGTCATACTGGCCATCATATACGGCCCGCTGGTGTTGCTGGTCGCTACGGTGGTCACCGTGGCCGTTTGTTGGTATGGCACCAGCATGACGCGTAAACTGCCCGAGCGCTTGCGCCGCGGATATTATATGTAAACACAGATCAAAAAAGCGCGCCCATGGGCGCGCTTTTTGTTTTGGGATCATCGTCCTATCTGCAGTGCATCGCACCTGATGCATCCGATCTCTTCATCGTTCTCTGGATACAGTACGCAGGGCCGTACGCTATGCCTGTTCCTCCTGCTGCGTGCGCGCCACCAGTTCCTCATACGAAATTGTGTTGGTGCCGTCGCTCCACAGCCGTTCCAGGTTGTAGAACTCGCGCTCTTCACGATGAAAGATGTGTACCAGAATGTCCGAAGCGTCGATGACAATCCACCGTCCCGCTGCGTAGCCATCGATGCGCGCGCAATTTACACCGGCCTGTTCCAGCGCATCCTTGACCTCATCGCACAAGGTGCGCACCTGGATGGGGTTATTGCCACTGGCCACCACAAAACAGTCTGCCAGGATGGAGAGGCCGGAAATATCGATCAGCTGGATATCCTGCGCCTTTTTATCGTTCAATGTCGTTGCAATCAGTCGGGCAATATCCTGTACGCGTTGTGTCATAGCCTTCAGCCTCCTCGTTTTGGATTTTTTCTTGCAGCGCACGCAGCGCGCAAATCGTGACCGGATGAACCGGCAAGTCTTTGGTTTTCAGGTGTGCAATGGACTGCTCCATGCATGCGATCGTAGCGCGTAACAAATCCTTTTGCGCCAGCGCGCGCAACGCATCTACTCCCGGATAGTCCCGCGTGCGCTCGATGGCGTCGCTCAGATACAGAATACATGCCAACGCGTCCATTTGCGGTGCGCCCAACGTGTGCGCGCGCACTGCGTTGAGAATGCCCTCATCGGCAATGCCGAATACCTCTCGTCCACGCGCTGCCGCCACCGGGCCGTGCAACAGATCGGGATGTGCTTGGCATGCCTGGTCGATCGCAATGCCGTAATGCGCGGCCCACTGCAGCAGTTCGGGCCCCGGCGTCTCCCGCATCCAGTCGTGCAGCAGCCCTGCCACGCGCGCCCTGTAGGCATCTACACCATAGCGCTTTGCCAGTGCCTCGGCACAGTCCGCGACGCCCAGGATGTGCCGCAGACGCTTTTTGCTCACAGCGGCACGGTCGGCCTCATACAACTGCTTGCACAGCGCATCAC